>DASXHG010000191.1:0-1605 GCA_036488625.1 Solirubrobacteraceae bacterium
TTGCCATCGGTGCCGGGGGTCGGCGCACTCGGAGGCGTTTGATCCTCCGCGGATCGGCATCGAGCACTTCGAATTCGATGCCCAGTGGGTGAGCGATTACCTCGCCGCGCTTTGGCACGCGTCCGGCAAGACTGGAGACCAATCCACCCAGGGTGTCCACCTCTTCCTGGTCGCCGTCCGGGCGCAACCGAGCGCCTTCGTGCTCCTCGAGCACCTCTATCGGGGTGCGGGCATCGGCGATCAAGCTCCCGTCGCTGCGCTCGACGAGGCTCGGGCCGCCGGCCTCATCGTGCTCGTCCTCGATCTCGCCGACAATTTCCTCGATCAGGTCTTCGATCGTGACCAGCCCGTCGATCCCGCCGAACTCATCGACCACCACCGCGATATGGGTTCGCGCCTGGCGCATCTGAACGAGAAGATCGAGGATCGGCGCCGAGGGCGCGACGAACAGCACCTTGCGGAGCAGCGGCGCTAACTTCGTCTCACGGCGCTCGGCGACCGGACCAAGCACATCCTTCACGTGGACGAAGCCGATCACGTCGTCGAGAGTCTCGCGGTACACCGGAACGCGCGAATGACCCTGCTCGACCATGCATTTTACGACCTCGGGAAACGGCGTCTCGACATCGAGCGCCACGATGTCGACGCGCGGCACCATCACGTCGGCAGCCGCCTGGTCGTGGATTTTGAGGACATTGCCGATCAGCAGCCGCTCGTGGCCACTCAGAGAGTGCACATCGTCGGCTGCCGGCTCCTCGATCATTTCATCGATGGTTTCGCGCAGGCTCTCGCCGTTGCGCGGGCGGCGGATCAGGCGGAGAAAGTTGCGTAGACGGGAAAAGGCCCGATCGTGCCCGGATTGGCCGCCACTTCCTGGGGGCTCCGAGGCGCTCATGACTGAACAGCGGCGGGTTCGATTGACGACATCGTGTCGCGATAGGGATCCGGAACCCCCAGCTCGGCCAAAATCGACCTCTCGAGCGATTCCATGGTCGCCGCCTCGACCTGCGTCAGATGATCGTATCCGAGGAGGTGAAGCACGCCATGCACTGTAAGGTGGAGGAGATGGTCGGCAAGCGGCTTCTCTTGCTCTGCTGCTTCCTGTGCTACGGGTTCCAGGGCGAGCACGACATCGCCGAGCAGCGCCGGGGCGTCTGGAGGGACCCGGGCTTCTGGCTCCCACATCGGAAAGGCCAGCACATTGGTCGGTTTATCCAGCCCGCGGTACTCGCGGTTGAGCTGCCGCTGGTGGGCAGCGTCGGCGAGCGTGATGCCGAGCTCGACAGGGCCCTGCCATGCCAGTCGCAGGGCGATCGTGCCGCGCGCCAGAGCAAGTTCGGCGGCGCCGCGCGCGAGACTTTCCGCGGGGGGACAGAGCCGGGTCCAGCCGGCGCAGGCCACTGCGACGTCGATCGTGCAGCCCGGGTTCATCAGGGCTTGCCCGGCCTCGCCTCGTTATCACGCGCCTCGTAGGCGCGGACGATGCGGGCAACGAGTTCGTGCCGCACCACATCCCGGTCGGTCAGCCGCACCGTGCCAATCCCATCGACGCAGCTCAGGGTCTCGATCGCCTCAGCCAGACCAGAGCGCGCTCCCGCGGGCAGA
>DASXHG010000202.1:0-5091 GCA_036488625.1 Solirubrobacteraceae bacterium
GGCAGCCGAGTCATTGCTCTGGTGGTTGCTGGAGAGCCTTGCGCCGTCGCGATCGGTCGTCGAGCCGCCCGCGCTGAGCAACACGATCACGGCCACGATGAGGATCAGCAGGCCGCCCAGAGCGGGCACCAGGCGGTGCAAACGGCGCTCGCGGGCACGGCGCGACCGCGGCGGGCGGTGGAGGGCCGGGAGCGGGCGTGGTGGTCTACTCTGGCGGGCTTGCTTGGATCTCTTCATAACTTTTCTCGCCGCCCCCAGACGCGATCTCGCCGGAGGATGACAGCAACACGCCGCGCATGGGTCGGCGCCCTGGTCGGCCTCACGCTAGGCGTTGCGGGGTGCGGTTCTTCGGGCTCTGGGGCCACGTCCGGCAGCCATACCGGAGCGCATCAGAGCAAGACAACACGGGTCCGGCACGCCGCCGCGGCCGGGCCGCAGCGACTTGCCTACCGTACGCTGTTCTCGCTTCCGGCGCCTCTTCGTGACCCGGCCACGGCACCCGTTGGGAGCTCGCAGGCGGCCCTCCTCGGGGGCCTGAATTCAGCCGACACTTCGACTGATCAGGTCGACGTCGTCAACCGGCACGGGCTCGTTTACAGCGGTTCGCTGCCCAACGTTCAGCATGACGCCCAGGCCGCCACCCTGGCCGGCCAGGTCTATGTGTTCGGGGGCGGCAGCCTGAGTGAGCTAAATCACATTCTTGGCTTCAATCCGAGCGGCCACGTCGTGCGGCCGGTCGGCGTGCTGCCCAGCGCGTCCTCCGATGTCGCCGTCACCCAGGTCGGAAACACGGCCTACATCGTCGGGGGCTATGACGGGACCAGCTATCTGAACACGATCCTGGCCTGGCAGCCCGGTCAGGCGGCCAAGGTCGTGGGACACACACCTGAGGGTCTGCGCTACTCGGCGGTCACCGCGGTGGGTGGCAAGGTCATCATCGTGGGCGGCTCAACGCCCGCGGGGGCGAGCCGGGCGATCTACAGCTTCGATCCCGTCAGCGGCCAGGTGAAGACGATCGGGCAGTTGCCCCGGCCGATCACCCACGGCGGCGCGGCGGCGCTGGGCAATTACGTCTATCTCGTCGGTGGCCGAGGCGACCTGGTGACCGAGACGACCCCGGACATCTGGTCGATCAACCCGACCACCGGGACCGTCGCCGCGGCGGGACGGCTGCCCCACGGACTGTCTGACGCCGGCGTGGTCACGGTGGGCCAGGGCATCATGGTCGCCGGCGGCTTCAGCGGGACCAACACCGTGGCCGGGGTGGGCGAGCTCGTCCCGGGCGCCGCGTAATCCGTCAGCGGCTCCCGCGCTGGACGGCGAGGACGTAGTCGACGACGGCGTTCAGCTCCGCCTTGGTCAAACGATGCTTGACCGGCATCTCGGCCGTGAACTGAACCAGCACCGGCCGGCGCAGACGGGCGCCGAGGAGGTCACCGCCCTGCTGCTTGGGGGAGCTGTGCCCCGTCAGGGAGTGGCAGAACGAACATGCGCGCGTGAACACCTCGTGACCGGAGGCCGGGCCGGCCGCAATCGCACCCGATTGCGCACCGGTCACGGAGCCTGATCTCGGGCCGCCCGAGGCCCCGCAGCCGCTCAGGGCGAGCACGAGCGCCCCGATCAGGACTGCCCTAGGACAACTCATCCCATGAGCCTACGGCGAGCGCTGGGTAGGGTCTGGCGCCGTGTTCACGATCCATCAGCGCGACCCGGCCACTCGCGCGCGCCGCGGAACGCTGCAGCTCGCCCACGGGACCGTGCAGACGCCGGCGTTCGTGCCCCTGGCCACCCGGGGCTCGGTCAAGACGCTCGAGCCCCGGGACGTCGAGGGCCTCGGCTACGAGATGGTTCTCGGCAACACCTTTCACCTCTTCCTCAGCCCGGGTCCCGAGCTGGTCGCCCAGTTCGGCGGACTGAACGAGTTCATGCGCTGGCGGCAGCCGATCATCACCGACTCCGGGGGTTTTCAGGTCTTCTCGATGGGGCACGGGGGAGTGGCCGATGAGATCAAGGGCCGTCGGACCGCAGCGGGGTCGAGGGGGCAGACCACGGGCAGCATCCTGGCCATCGAGGAACAGGGTGTGCGGTTCCGCTCCTACGTCGACGGCAGCGTGCAGTTCATGGGCCCGGAGACCTCGATGGCCGTCCAGGCCGCATTGGGCTCGGACATCGCGCTCGTGTTCGATGAATGCACACCGTTTCACGTGACCCGGGACTACACGGCGCGCTCGATGGAGCGCACGCACCGCTGGCTTGACCGCTGCCTGGCCTGGCACGCCGCGCACGGGCCGCCCGCGCAGAACGTCTACGGGATCGTCCAGGGCGGGACCGAACGCGACCTGCGGACGGTCTCAGCCGAGCGGATCGCCGCCAGCGGCTGCCCGGGGATCGCCGTCGGTGGCTCCCTTGGGCAGGACAAGGCCCAGATGTATGAGGTGGTCGACTGGACGACCGCTGAGCTCGAGCGCGTCGCCCCCGACCGCCCGCGCCACCTGCTGGGCATCGGGGAGATCGACGATTTGATCGCCGGAGTCGAGTCCGGAATCGACACCTTCGACTGCGCGATGCCCACCCGTCTGGGCCGCCACGGGATGGCCCTCGTCCCCGATCCGGAGAACCGCTGGCGGGTCGACCTGACCAAGGCTCGCTGGCGCGAAAGTCAGGAGCCGATCCTCGACGGCTGCCCGTGCCCGGCGTGCTCGGGCGGTTACTCACGCGCCTATCTGCACTATCTGCTGCGCGCGCGAGAGATGACCGGCGCTCGGCTCGTGACCCTCCACAACCTGAGCTTCATGGCCCGCGTGATGGCGGACCTGCGCGACGCGATCGTCGCCGGCCGGCTGGCGGAGACGGCGGCGGCGCTCCGGGCCGGCGCTGCCCCGGGCGAAGCTACTTCGTGTACTGGTTGATCAGGTTCTGGACCTGATTGACCACTGACTGCGCGTCGTGGCCGGCGATCTTCTGGTAGTGGATGACGGTGTTCGACGCGCTGTTGGCGATCGAAATGGCCACGATCACGATGACCAGCAGGACGACGGCCACGACGAGCAGCGCCATTCCGCGGCGAAAGCCCCGACTGTCCTGTGGCGGCGGCAGCGGAGCAGCCGCGGCGCGCCGGGCCGGGGCCGGCTCGGCCCGGCGGGGCGGCCGACGGCCCTCGATCGGCCGGGCGGCCCGAGTCTGGGCCGTCTGCGGGGCGCGGCGAGGAGTGATGCGGGTGGCGGCAGTGGCCTCGTCATTCCGCTCCTGAAACCGCGTGGCGGCGGTGGGCGGCTGCGGGGTCCGGCCGGGGACAATCCCGCGCGCTCCATCGCGGAGCATGTCGGCGAGCTCGAGGGCGTCCTCGGGCCGATCGTTTTGATCGATGGCCAGGGCCGAGGCGACGGCAAGCGCCAGGCTGTGCGGAACCTGGTTATCGAGCTCATCGAGCATCGGCGGAGCCTGCCGCTGCTGCTTGAGCGTCAGCTCGGAGAGCGAGTTGGCCTCGTAGGGCAGCCGGCCGGAGATGAGCTGGTAGGTGACCACGCCCAACGAGTAGAGATCGGCGCGCGGTCCGGCCTCCTCGCCTCGTGCCTGCTCGGGCGCGAGGTAGGCAGCGGTCCCGAGCACTGAGCCGACCTGGGTGATGCTCGACTGATCGGTGGCGCGGGCGATGCCGAAGTCGGCCAGTTTGACGGCGTCGCCGTCGGAGACGAGCAGATTGCCCGGCTTAACGTCGCGGTGGATAACGCCGTGACGATGGGCGTATTCGAGCCCGCGGCAGGCCTGCGTGACGATGTTCAAGGCCGTGTCGACGTCGAGGTGGCCACGATCGCGCAGCAGCTCGGCGCAGGAGTTGCCGGGCACGTGCTCCATGACGATGAAGTGCTGGTGGTGCCCGGCGTCAAAGCCGAAATCGAACACCTGGACGATGTTCGGATGCACCAGGCGCGCGGCCGCCAGTGCCTCCCGGCGGAAGCGCGAGACGAAGGTGGGATCGTCAGCCAGGTGGGCGGCGAGGAGCTTGATGGCCACGTACCGCTCGAGCCGGCTGTCAAAGGCCAGATGGACCGTCGACATGCCACCGACGCCTATGCGGCCTTCGATGCGGTACCTGCTCGCGATCGTCGTGGTGCCTGTCATGTGAATGCGCTAGCCCGGGGCCCCGGCGCCACCATTGCCGTTGCCGTTTGAGTTGTTTCCGTTGCCGCCGCCGAGGGCGCCGCCGCCGTTGGACGTACTAGTCGTACTCGAACTGGTCGGATTTGTTGCAGTACTGGAGCTCGAGGTACTGGTCGAGGTTGAGCTCGGAGTCGACGTCGTGCTCGGTGTGCTGGTCGTGCTCGAGGTGGAGGAGGAGGTCGAGCTGGAGGTACTGCTTGAGCTCGCACAGTCCCGCGCGGCGAGCTGGCTGATCGTCGTGGCGCCCTGGCCGAGGTTGCGGACCAGCGTGGTGTTGACGCTGGCGGGGAGGGCCGCGACCTCGTTGCTGAACGCCTGGGCGGCCGTTCGGGCGCTTCCGCAGTTGCCCGCCGCCACGGCCGACGAGACCGAGTTCAGCTGGGCGTTGAGGTTGCTGGACTGGCTGGAATCGAGCAGCCCGTTCTGGCCGCCGCAGGCGACAACGAAAGCAACCGCGAAGCCGAGGCCTCCGGCCAGGAATGCTCGCGAGCCATGGCCCATCCGGCGTTTGACTTTAGAGGCTGTCGCGGTTGAAGTGACGTTAGGTGCCGAGCTCCGCCCGGAGCCCCGGAAAAGGCTCGTTTACTGCCCGTAGAGCAGGCGTTCGGCCAATGAGTCCGGCAGCCGGGCGGCCCGGATCGCCGCCGCCGCCCCGGCGATGTCGTACTCCACGCGGTGGTAATCGGCCGTCCAGTTGTCGAGGTCCAGGGCCAGCCAGGCCGCCCGGGGGTCCCCGTCCCGGGGTTGGCCGACGCTACCGGGGTTGAGCAGCCATTCGCCCTCGGAAATCGTCAA
This sequence comes from Solirubrobacteraceae bacterium, assembly GCA_036488625.1. Classification (GTDB taxonomy): domain Bacteria; phylum Actinomycetota; class Thermoleophilia; order Solirubrobacterales; family Solirubrobacteraceae; genus Palsa-465. The sequence continues at coordinate 4,957 of DASXHG010000202.1, forward strand.
CAGGGTGCCGTCACCCCGGGTCTCACCGGTGGCCGGCTCGCCCGGAAAGCGAGCAAACGACAGGGCGACGTGGCTGTGGCCGATCAGCGCGACGCGATCCGGCTGGACGTCGAGGCAGAGCTCAGCCTGCAGCGG
>DASXHG010000220.1:0-2474 GCA_036488625.1 Solirubrobacteraceae bacterium
AGGGTCTCCAGCGGCCAGACGTGCTCGCGCACGAAGCCGCGCATCCACTCGAGCTTGGCCTCGAACTCCGGATCGGTGGAGAAGTCCCAACTCATGTCTTCCGAACCCTACCTGGCGTGCGCCGCGCGTAGCCGGGAGAGGGCTGAGAGAGGTAGGCTTGAACTCTCGTTTCCCTTGGGAGGGCCCGCCGATGGCGCAGCAGCATCTAGACCGTCTGACTTCAATCGACGCCTCGTTCCTGCACCAGGAGGGCCAGGCCTCGCACATGCACGTCGGCGCCGTGCTGCTGTTCGAGGGACCACCGCCGGATTTCGACGACTATCTCGACCACGTTCGCGGCCGCCTGCACCTGGTTCCGCGCTTCCGCCAGAAGCTGGCCACGCCGCCGTTGGAGACCGGCCGGCCGCTGTGGATCGATGATCCGACCTTCAATCTCGAGTACCACGTCCGGCAAACGGCCCTGCCGTCGCCGGGCACCGAGGAACAGCTGTTCCTGCTCGCCTCGCGGATCGCTTCCCAGCAGCTGGACCGCTCCAAGCCGTTGTGGGAGATGTGGCTCGTCGAGGGACTCGAGGACGGCCGCTTCGGGTTGATCTCCAAGACGCATCACTCGCTGGTGGATGGCGTCTCCGGCATGGATCTGGCCAGCGTGCTGTTCGATGTCGAGCGCAAGCCGAAGGCCCCGCCCTCCGAGGAACTCGAGCCGTGGCAGCCGCAGACTGAGCCCTCCGGCGCCGAGCTCGTGGTGGCCGGTCTGCGCGGGATGGTCAACACGTCCGCCGGCTTGGTCACCCGCGCGATCGGCGCCGCCACCCGGCCGACGACCTCAATGGCGCGACTGCGCGACGCCGCTGAGGGGATCGGCGAGCTCGTGTGGGCCGGGCTGAACCCGGCCCCGGAGACGCCCCTGAACGTCCCCATCGGACCCCATCGGCGCTACGCCGTGACGCGTCAGCAGCTGGCCGAGTTCAAGGAGGTCAAGGACGCGCTCGGCGGGACGGTCAACGACGTCGTGCTCACCGTCGTCTCCGGCGCGCTGGCCCGCTGGCTGCGCTCCCGCGGTGTCCGCACCGAGGGCCTGGAGATGCGCGCGCTCGTGCCGGTCTCGGTCCGGACCAAGGCCCAGAAGAACACGCTCGGCAACCAGATCACGGTCATGCGCGGTCCGCTGCCCGTTTACATCGACGATCCGGTCAGCCGGCTGCGCTTCGTGCGTCAGGCGATGGACGGACTGAAGGAGTCAAAGCAGGCCGAGGGCGCGGCCACCCTGGCCGCAGTCAACAACCTCGCCCCGCCAACGGTGCTCGCGCAGGCCTCGCGGCTGAACTTCTCGACCCGGCTGTTCAACCTGATCGTGACCAACATTCCCGGTCCGCAGGTTCCCTTGTACGTGCTCGGGCGCGAACTGCAGGACCTGTTCCCAGTCGCCTTCCTGCCCGAGAACCATGCGCTGGCGATCGCGATCATGTCCTACAACGGCGGCCTGGATTTCGGGTTGCTGGGCGACTACGACGCCCTGCCCGACATCGAGGTCATCGCCGACGGGATTGCCGAGTCGCTGGCCGAACTGCTGGCGATCGTCCGGGACGAGGAGAAGGGCGCCGGGCGCGAGGGCGGGCCCACGGCTGAGACACGACGCAAGGCGGGGGCAGCGCGCAAGCCGGCCTCCAACGGCCGGGCCGCCAATGGTGCCGGAGCGACGACGGCGAAGAAGAACGGCGGGGAGACCGAGAAACCGGCCCGGATAGTGCCCGAAACCCACGGCCGGCCCACCCACGGTCCCGGCGCCGACATGCGCGCCAAACGCCAGCGGGCTCGACAATCGAGCCGTAAGCGACCAGAATCCTGATATGGCTACAGATAGCGACCTAATCGGCCCCGACGAGACGGCCTACCGGCTCGAGCTCACCGCCGCCCAGCTGAAGATCGTCCACACGGCGCTGAAGTCCCTCTGGGACGACCTGGGCCGCGAGCAGCACGACGTCAAAGAGGTCGTCGCCGCGGTGCTGGCCAAGCTCCCGGGCGAGCACGAGATCCGGGCGATCGATCTGAGCCGCGAGCTCGGACGACACGTGCCGCCCGGCCCCGTCGACGTCTAGAAGCCGAGCGCGAACTTCGCGTCTTCGCTCATCCGCTCCGGGGTCCAGGGCGGAGAGAAGGTCATCGTCGGCTCGACCTGGACGACTCCGTCCAGCTCGCTCACGAACTCCTCGATCTGCTCGGAGACCTGAGGGCCGATCGGGCAGCCGGGGCTGGTCAGCGTGTAGGTCACACGGACGTTGCCGTCCTGAACCTCGACGTCGTAGATCAGCCCGAGCTCGACGAAATCGAGCCCGAGCTCGGGGTCGATGACGTCGCGGAGTGCGTCGGTGACTTCGTCAACAGTTGCCATAGCGGCGAGTCTACGACGCTTGAGACGAGTCGTCGGTGCCAACCACCGGCTTTTGGCCAATCCGGCATGACATCCGCCCGAG
>DASXHG010000237.1:0-3961 GCA_036488625.1 Solirubrobacteraceae bacterium
CAACGCCTACGGCCTCGGTAGTTCCAGTCACTCCGCCGGCGGTGGGACCAAGCCGGTCAATGCCGCGGCCACGATCCGCGGGCTCACCCCCGGCACGCTTTACCACTACCGGATCGCGGCGCTGAGCAAGGCCGGTGGCGCCGAGGGCAGGGACCGGACCTTCACCACCTCCGGACACCCGCCGGCCAACGTCGTCACGGGTGGCACGCTGAACGTCCGCAAGGAAGCAGCGACCGTTACCGGCAGCGTCACGCCGAATGGTGCCCAGACGACCTGGGTGGTCCAGTACGGGCTCACGACCGCCTACGGCTTTCAGAACTTCGCCCAGTCGGTCGGCAACGGCAACGCCCCGGTTCCGGTCGCGGCGACCCTGACTGGGATTGCCCCGGCCACCCTGTTCCATTACCGGATCGTCGCCTTCCACGGCGGCGTGTCCAGTGCGGGCGCCGACCAGACGTTCTTCACCGAGCCCATCCGTCGGCCCAAGCCCCGGATGGGGGCCACCACGCGGCCGTCGCGCGACCGTAAGTCGCCGTACATGTTCACGACCAACGGGACGCTCCGCGGAGCGGGCTTTATTCCCTCCGCCGCGCGCTGCGCGGGCAGTGTCGCGCTGCGCTACTACAAGGGTCGCCGTCAGGTCGGACTGGTCGTTGCGCCGGTCGGCTCGGACTGCAACTTCACGGCCCAGAACAGCTTCCGCCCCCAGCACATCGGGCGGGGTGTCGTGGGACTGCGGATCACGATCCACTTCCGCGGCAACGGTTATCTGGCTCCGGCCGATCACACCAACTCCGTGACCGCCGGTTAGCTGGGCCCGCGTCCCCGGCCAGCACGGCCGGGGACGCCGCTCCCCCGCGCGGCTGTCGGCTGATTCCCGCCGATAGGCTCCCGGCGCATGGATGACAGTGGGCCGCGAGCGTCGGCCGTCGGGGTCGCGCTGGTGGTCGCGCTGGGCGCGTGGGCGGCGTTTCCGATCGTCCTGCTCCTCGTCCACGCAGCGCAGACTCACACCACCTTCACGGGCGCGGATGGGCTGATCGGCGCCGACGGCGTCCTTGGCGCCGACCAGCTCCAGTATCTGGCCTGGGCGCGGGACGCCGGCTCGCACGTTCTGGCCTCAGACCTGTTCACCTTCGCGCCCAGCGGCCACGTCTATCTCGAGCCGCTGTTCACGATCACCGGCCTGCTGTGGAAGCTCGGTCTGTCTCTCCCCCTGGCCTACCTGCTGTGGAAGCCGGTGGCGGTGCTGGCCTTGGCCGCCGCCGCCATGGCGTGGGCGCATCGCGCCTTCCCCGCCCGGGCCGGCGCGCGGGCCTCCACGGCCATCCTGGCGGTGTTTCTCTACACGCCGATCGCCGCCTACGTCGACTGGACCCAGACCGGCAGCAAGGCGCTGCGCTTTCAGCTCTACCTGCTCGGCGACGAGCTGCTCGGAGCGAGCAAGCTTTGGGGCTACGTGCCGAGCGCCCTCGGGCTCGCGCTGGTGCCGGTGGCGCTGCTGTGCGTCGAACGTGCCCTTGACCCCTATCGCGGCTCGCGGCCGGGCCACCGGGTGCTGCGGCGCCGACTCGACCGCCGCGCCCTGATTTTCGCCGCCCTGGCCGCCGCGTTCGCGTCCTGGCTTCACCCCTGGCAGGGGATCACGCTGATCCTGATCCTCGTCGGGCTCGGCGTCTGGCAGCGCGAGCACGGCGGCCTCGGGCTGATCGTTCCCATCGTCGCCGCCGCGCTGCCGCTCTTCTACTACTACGTGCTGGGGCATACCGACCCGGCGTGGCAGCTGGCCTCCCACTACGAGCTCATCCCGCGGCTCGGGCCGCTGGCGCTGCTGCTCGGCTTCGGGCCGTTGCTGCTGGTCGGCGCCTTCGGCCTGCGCAACCCGGGGGAGAACGTCTTTGAGCAGTTGCTGATCCTGTGGGTCGTGGCCGCCTTCGCGACCTACTTCATCAACAACGCGTTCGCTCCCCACGCGCTGCAGGGACTCAGCTTCCCGCTGGCCGTGTTGGTCGTCCGTGGCTGGCCGCGGTCGCGCCTGCCGGTCGTGCTGGCGCCGCTGGCGGTCCTCATCTGCACCGTCCCCGGCCTGGCCTATCAGGGACGGAAGTTCGTCCGGGCCTCTCGCAGCCATGCCGTCCAGTACTACCTGCCCGCCGGCGACGAGCGGTCACTGCGATGGGTCGCGGACCGCGCGCCCCGCGGCGGCGTGCTCGCCCCGGCCCCGTTCGCGGTCGTCGTCCCCTCGCAGACCGGACGCAACGTGTGGGTCGGTCACGGTTACTGGAGCCGCGATTACTTCGCCCGCAAGGCCCAAGCCAACGCGCTCTTTCGCGGCCACGAGCGTCCCGCCCGGGCCCAGGCCTTCGTCGCCGCCACGCACGCCCGGCTGCTGCTGGCCGACTGCGCCCACGACCACGATCTGACCCGCGAGCTCGGGTCCCTGCTCGTGTCCGCACACCGCTTCGGCTGTGCGCGGGTCTACGTCGTCGCCACAGGCCGGTCGGCGACCCGATAGACAAACCGCAGCCCGGACCACGTGTCGTCGATCGCGCAGACCTTGTTGTCGACCAGGCCGACGCTCAGCCCGAGCTCCCGGACCGGCCCATCACCGAGGTCGGTGGTCACGCCCGAGGCGCGCTTGGGCCACGCCAGCCACAGGCCGCCGGCGTAATCGAGCGATGCCTTGAGCCGCGGTAGCCGACGCTCGAGCTCGGCTCGCCGAACGAAGAAGGCCACGATCACGTCGTTGTCGGGGGCTCCGGACAAGCGGCTTCGCACTCGTGTCCCCGGCGGGAGCTCACCGAGCTCGAAGTCCGGCGGGGCGCTGACGAGCGTGACGCGGGCATCGAGCTTGATGCCGAGCTTACGTGCCAGCGCGCCGCCGGTGTCCATCAGCCCGCGGCCTTGGCGGCGACGCCGGCGATCACCCGCGAGAGCTGGCTTCCCTGCCAGGCCACCGGCGAGGACCCGGGCTGGTCGGTGACCAGCTCGGCGCCCGGGATCCGCTCGGCGTACGCCGCTCCCACCGCCTGCGGATGCCCCGGATCGGCCTCATCGTTGGAGGCGACGATGGCCGTCGGAACGGAGATCCGCTCGAGTTCGGACAGCGTCCCGAACGGCCGCGAGCGCGGCACGGCCCGCAGCGCGTCGGCGACCGCGTCCAGATGCTCATGCTGGGAGAGTCGCTGCCGGATCACCTTGATCACGGTCTCACGCCACTGCTCGGGAACCGCGGGCTCGCCGTAGGCGCGGATGAAGCCCTCGATCCCGCCGTTGCGCAGCCCGTCAGACAGCGCGTCCCAGCGCTCCAGGCGCTCTGGGTCCTCGATCTCCCCCGCTCCGTAGGCGGGCGTGATCACGACCAGGCCGGCCACCCGGTCGGGATGATTGAGCGCGAGCCACACGAGCGTGTGAGCCCCCATCGAGGCCCCGGCGAGCACGGCGCGCTCCACCCCGGTCCCGTCAAGGACGGCGATCAGATCCCGGCCGAGCTCGTCGTAGCCATAGAGATCGGGCGAGGGCGCCGGTGTCGAGGCGCCGTGGCCGCGGGCGTCGTAGCTGATGACCCGGTGCTCGGAGCGCTCGAGGGCCTTGGAGCCCATCACCACGTAGCGACGCGTCGCCGTCAGGCCGTGCAGCAAGACGACGTCAGGTCCCTCGCCGTCCGACTGCCCAGCCAGGCGTACCCCGTCGCGCTCGATCGTCAGTTCGTTCACGGCTTTCTCTCTTTCCAGGATGCCGAGCAGGCGTGGCTACCATCAAAGACTGATATGGACGTAAGCGACAGAGATTTCCAGACCGCGGTCCTGGACCGTTCCCACACCGTCCCCGTCGTCGTCGATTTCTGGGCCGAGTGGTGCGGTCCCTGCCGCCAGCTGGGCCCGGTGATCGAGCGCGCAGTGGCCGCTCGGGCGGGCCAGGTCGAACTGGCCAAGGTCGACGTGGACGCCAATCCCAACGT
>DASXHG010000271.1:0-3925 GCA_036488625.1 Solirubrobacteraceae bacterium
CGCGCGCCGGGTCGCGCCGGGTGGCGCGGTGATCGGGTCGGACTTCTCTGAGGGGATGCTCGATCTGGCCCGGGCCAAGACCTCCACAACCGGCGTCCCCAGCGACGTCGAGCTGCGCTTTGAGACCGCCAACGCGCTGGCCCTGCCCTATGCCGATGATGAGTTCGCCGCCGCCACCGTCGGCTTCGGCGCCCGCAATTTCTCCGATCTGCGCCAGGGACTGAGCGAGATGACCCGCGTCGTCCGGCCCGGCGGCCACGTCGTCGTGCTCGAGATCACCACGCCGACCCGACCCCCTTTCTCGACCTTCCTTGAGGTCTGGTTTGACCGGCTCGTACCGGCCCTCGGGCGGCTCGCCGGCGACCCCGACGCCTACAGCTATCTGCCCAGTTCCGTGCGACGCTTTCCGGCTCCGGACGCGCTGGCCGCGGTCATGTGGGAGTGCGGGCTGCGTGACGTCCGCTACGTGATCACCGCCGGCGGAATCATCGCCCTGCACGTCGGTCGGGTGCCTGGAGGGGACGCTAAGTCATGAGCGCCGTCGAAGCCGTGGTCCAGGCCGGCGGCCCCCCCGCATCGCGTTTGATGGACCGCCTCGAGACGCGGATGAGCGAGCTTGCGCACAGCCACGGTCTGGCCCTCGGGAATCTCGGCGGCGACACGCTGGCCGCGGGCGGCAAGCGCCTGCGCCCACTGCTGGTCTTTCTGGCCGCCGGAACGCCCCCGCCCGAGACCGACAATCTGCTCCGCGGCGCGGTCGCGGTCGAGCTCGTCCACAGCGCCACGCTCGTCCACGACGACGTCCTCGACGGCGCCGACCTCCGTCGCGGGCGGCCAACGGTCGTGGCCGCCGCGGGTCGGCACATGGCCACCGCCACCGGCGATCTGTTGTTCTCGCGCGCCTTTGCCGAGCTCGCCGGTTCGGGCTCGGAGGCCATGGTGCGCGCGCTGTCGCGGGCCAGCTCCGGCCTCGCCGCCGGTGAGCTCATGCAGCGCGAGGATGCCTACCGGATCGTGTCCGAGGAGCGCTACCTCGAACGCTGCCGGCTGAAGACGGCCGTCCTCTTCCGGGCCGCCTGCGAGCTCGGGGCCCTCGAGGGCGAGGGCCCGGTGGAAGTGGTCGGCGGCTTCGGGGAGCAGATCGGGATCGCCTTCCAGCTTCTGGACGACGTACTCGACGTGTCCGGGCCGCCCGAGCGGACGGGTAAGCCACGCGGGACCGACCTGCTCGACGGCACCGTGACCCTGCCCTTGCTGCTGGCCCGGGAGCGGGATTCAGAGCTGGCGGCGGTCGATCCCGGGTCGGTCAAGACGACCGCCCAGGCGGCGGCGATCTGCGATCGAATCGCTGCCACCGGAGCCCTGGAGGCCGTGCGCGAGCGCGCCCTGGCGCTCGTCGCCCAAGCCAAGTCGGTCCTGCCGGGCCTTCCGTCGCGGCAACGCGAGGCCCTCGAGCTCGTCGCCGAGGGCGTCGTCGCCCGCTACGTCTAGAAGTCCTCGGGGAGAATCAGGTCCGTCTGGAGCGCGGCCGTGAAGCGGTCGATCTCCTCGGCCATGTTGGCCTGGGTGAGGCGGCGCAGGTCGGCCAGCATCTCGGCCAGGCCCTCGTCGAGGTGCTCCTCGAACTCGTCCACCTGGTCCTGGCTGAACACGCCCTCGGTCAGCCACTCGCAATTGGGACACAGCAGCGTCAGCTCCCAGAAGCCGCCGGCCGTCTCCCCCCACTGCACGGGCTGGACGAGCCCGGACTGACACTCGGGACAGACGTTGAGACCGAGGATGGATGACTCCTCGGGCGACGAGAAACGGACCACTTCGATCGATCGGCCGCTAGGCAGCACGATGCGACGAACGGAATGACTGTCGGGACGTTGGCTCATAACTTTCTCCGAGGCTGATATCGGCGATCGGGAAGACGAGCTTGAGGGCCAGTCCACGCCGGCTGGACGCATCGCCCGCTACGCTTGGTGGCCCCTTATCGGAGGCTCGATGTTCCGTAATCCAATAGTCGACGCAGTGGTAATCCTCGTCATCGCATTGCTGATCCTCGGACCGAAGCGGTTGCCCGAGCTCGGCAAGGGTCTCGGTCGCGGGATGCGCGAGTTCAAGGAAGGCATCACCGGGGAGGCCAAGGACGAGGAGGCCGATCGCCCCGCCATCTCCTCCGCGCCGCCCTCGCCGAGCGAGCCACCCTCAGGACAGGCCCGCGACTCGGCCGAGGTCGGCTCAGAGCGCAAGTCCTAGCAGTGAGCGCTGACGCCGGACTCCTCGCGCCTCGCGGCGCGATCCGCTAGCCATGCCCAGGATCCTGCGGCCGGTCGGTCACGAGGACCGACTCAGCGTGGTCGACCACCTCGACGAGCTCCGCTCGCGCATGATCGTGGCCGGGCTGGCGCTCGTCGCGGCCTTCGTGGTGTGCTTCATCTTCAACCACGCGCTGCTCGATCTGCTCAACCGTCCGCTGCCCTCGTCGACCAGCCAGCAGGCCAACCATCTCAGTGGCCTGACCAGGGACTCGGTGAAGGAGCACCGGGCCTTTCTTCAGGCCCAGGCGCTGACCCGTCAGCTGTCGCTGTCCACGCATCTGGCACCCTCTGACCGGGCGCTCATCGCGGCGTTGGCATCGAAGTTCGGGGCCGTTGCCAAGGCCCTGCCCCAGTCGGCGCCGAAGACGGTTCCGATCACGATCGGGGTCGGTGAGCCATTCACGACCACCCTGACCGTGTGCTTCTACTTCGCCCTCCTCGTCGCTCTGCCCGTACTCCTTTACGAGGCCTACGCGTTCGTGATCCCGGCCCTCAGCGCCGAGGAGCGCCGGGTGGTACGGCCGATCGTCATCGCCGCCCCCGTTCTGTTTGTGGTCGGCGTGATTTTCGCCTATCTGATCGTGTTGCCGCCGGCGGTGCAGTTCCTCCAGGGCTACAACTCCAACAACTTCAACGCGCTGGTCCAGGCCAAGCCCCTGTACTCATTCGAACTGCTGACCATGGGCGCGATCGGGCTCGCCTTCCAGATGCCGATCGGGCTCCTCGGCCTCCAGCGCGCCGGCATCATCAACGGCAGCACCCTGACCCGTCACTGGCGCTACGCTACGGTGATCCTGGCCGTCGTTGCGGCGGCAATGCCGGGTGCAGATCCAGTGACGACCGCACTGGAAACCGCCCCGCTCGTGATCCTCTTCCTGGCCAGCATTGTGATGCTCAAGATCGTCGATCGTCGTGACGCCAAACGAGCCCTCGCGAACCTCACCGAGGTCGAGGGCGAGGAGTGACCACGAGTGCTGTTTGATCTCCGCAGTCGCGGCCGCCGCCGCGCCGTAAAGGTCGTATATCTGGGCCTCGCTCTGCTCCTGGGCGGTGGTCTGGTCCTGTTCGGCGTCGGGGCCGGCAACGGCAACGGCGGCTTGCTGAACGCGTTCACCGGCAACGGCTCGGGCAACTCCCAGGGCTCGGTGCTCAGTCAGCAGGAGAAGACCGCCCTGAAGGCCACCCGACTCGATCCGACCAGCGCAGCCGCGTGGGCATCCTTGGTCAGCGCCCGTTGGGAGAACGCCACCTCGGGCAGCAACTACAACGCCAACTCGGGCAGTTTCACCACCGAGGGCAAGAAGGAGCTCGCCGCCACCACGGCCGCCTGGCAGCACTATCTGACTTTGACCAAGACCCCGAGTCCCGACCTGGCCACACTGGCCGGGCGCGCCTACGCCCAGCTCGGGGACTACGCGAACTCGGCCAACGCCTGGGACGTCGTGTCCGCGGCCAGTCCCAACTCGGCCAAGGGCTTTGAGTGCCTGGCCGTATCGGCCTACGCGGCCAAGCAGACCCGCAAGGGCGATCTCGCCCTGGCCAAGGCCCTCGCGCTGAGCCCCAAGCTCAGCCGCACGACCTTGAAGTCGAGCATCCAGGCCGCCCAGGCCAACCCGGCG
>DASXHG010000380.1:0-18043 GCA_036488625.1 Solirubrobacteraceae bacterium
GACCTGCTGCTGAGCTGACCGCACGCGCCCGCCGAGGCCGGTGTGTGTGTGAGCGGTTAGCGCCCGATTAGCCAGCGGAGGGGTTGCGTGAGAAGGCTCTCGCCGCGGTGGGTGGCGACGGCCGGCGCCCTGTGGGGCTGGTACCGTCCGGGCGGTCCTGTGGACCCGTCCGCAGGACTCACGCATGTCCGACACCGCCCTCGAAACCCCCCACACTCCCCCCGCCCGGGACACTCAGACGCCGGCCGCCAGCTCGGCCGGTGACGGGCGCTGGCGGCTGCGGCGATTCTCAGGATGGCTCGTCGCGCTCGGCGTCGTCGTCCTGGCCGGGATCGTGATCCTGGTCACCGGCACGCGCCCGGGCTATGACCCCTACGGTTGGCTGGACTGGGGCTACCAGACCTGGCACGGCTCGCTGAACCTGGGTGGTGCGCCGTCGTGGAAGCCATTCACCTACCTGTTCGACGTCCCGTTCGCCCTGTTTGGGCATTACGCGTTGTGGCTGTGGATGCTGACCTCGGTCTCGATCTCTCTCGCCGGGGGTTTGTTCGGGGGCCGGATCGCCTACCGGCTGACGTCCCGGGAAATGGCCGACGGCGGCCCGCGCTGGGCGCCGATCGTGGCTGCGGTCTTCGCCGGCGCCGCGGTCCTCGGCATCCAGGAGTACTTCCACTACCTGCTCTCCGTCCAGTCCGATCCGATGCTCGTCACGGTCTGCCTGGCCGCGATCGACTGCTTTCTGTGCGGACGGGTGCGCTGGGCCTGGTGGCTGGGTGCGCTGGCCGCGCTGGGCCGGCCCGAGGTGTGGCCGTTCGTCGGCCTGTACGGCATCTGGCTGTGGTTCAAGGTCCCCTCGACGCGCTGGATGCTGGCCGTCGGCGTGCTCGGTAACGCCTTCTTGTGGTTCGGCGTCCCCACGATCACCAACGGCCGCCCCGACATCGCCGGCCAGCTGGCCCTGAAGTCCCCGCGCGAGCTGCACTCGAACAAGATCGTCGGCACCTGGGACCGCTACACCGCCCTGCAGTACTGGCCCGTGGAGATCGCCGCCATCGTGGCCGTCGTGCTGGCGGCCATTCGCCGCAACGTGACCGTGCTCGTGCTGGCGGCGATGACGCTCGGCTGGGTCGTGATCGAGATCGCCTTTGCCCTGCACGGCTTCCCCGGCGTGCCGCGCTACCTGTTTGAGCCGGCGGGGCTGACCGGCGTCCTGGCCGGGGTCGCGGTCGGCTGGCTGCTCCTCGACGTCTCGCGCTGGCACCGCGCGATTCCGCGCTGGGCCGGGATCCCCGTGGTCGTCGCCCTGTTTGCGGTCATGGTGCCCCAGGCCGTCTCGCAGATCCGCCTCGAGCACAAGGACATCTACCACGAGCGTGCGCGCACGAAGGAGATCAACCGGCTGGCGGCGACGATCAACGCCCTCGGCGGCCCCCAGCACGTCCTGCAGTGCGGCCATCCCGTGGTCAACGTCGAGTACGTCAGCATCATGGCCTGGTACACGCATCGCAACACCGGCGTGATCGGCTACCGACCGAAGATCGAGCTGAACTTCCGCAAGTACCCGATCGTCCTGTTCAGCGCCTTCCCCAACGGCTGGGGCGTCCAGCCCTACCGCACGCCGGCGGCGCTGAATTCGACGTGCGCGAACATGAAGGCGCTGTACGTGCCCACCGCGCGCCACCCCAACGGAGTCCTGGTTCCCAAGTAGCGCGGACGCCGCTCTGAGTTTTAGGGTCCGATTAGCGGCGGACCAGCGCGTTGCAAAACCCCTGTCCCGGCGCGGGTTCCCGCGTATCCGCGACTAGAATTGCGCCTCCATGCGCCGGCGGATCAGATCCGCGGCCTTCCCCGTGCACCGGCATGCCATCCCGCAGCTGGTCCTGGACGGGGTCCTGGTCGCCTTGGCATACCTACTTGCGTTCCGGCTTCGCTTCGAGTCCGGATTCAAGGGCGACAGCCATCGTTACGGGCTGCTGTTCGGGGCCACGATCCCCTGGGTCGTGCTCATCTCGCTCGTTTCCCTGGGCGCCTTCGGCCAATACCAGCGCCTGTGGCGCTACATCGGCCAACGCGACTATGAGGCCGTCCTCAAGGGCATGTTCGTGGCCACGATCGTGGTCGTGGGCGGGATCGCGCTGCTGCATCCGATCGTCGCCGCGACCCCACACACGGTGTTCGTGCCCGGCCGCCGACACCACCCCGGGCACTTCCACACGGTCTCCGGACCGGCCGCGGCGGTGCTGTTGCCGGTCAGTGTCATCGCCCTCTTCTTCCTGCTCTCGCTGGCCCTTCTCGTCGGCGCCCGGTTTGCCGTGCAGCTGTTCTTCGAGGGCCGGATCCGCAGCTTCCGGGTCGGCAAGGGGGCGCGAGAGGTCCTGATCATCGGCGGTGGTGACGGCGGCCGGCTGGTCGTGCGCGAGCTGATGCGCAACCCGCAGCTGCGCCTGCGCCCGATCGGCTTCCTCGATGACGATCCGCGCAAGCTGGGAATCAAGGAGGAGCACGGGCTGAAGGTGCTCGGCAACACGACCACCGACCTCGTCCGAGTGCTCGACGAGGTGGAGCCCGACGAGGTCGTGATCGCGATCCCGTCGGCGCCGGGCACACTGCGCGGCCGGGTCGTGATTGCCTGCCGTGACCGCGGGATCCCGGTTCGCACGACGCCCACGGTGTTCGAGCTGCTGCGCGACGGCTCCGGGCACGTCAAGGTCACCCGGCAGCTGCGCCAGGTCCAGGTCGAGGACATGCTGGGCCGCGAGCCGGTTCGCGAGGAGCTCGAGCGGGTGGGCGCCTACCTGGCCGGCCAGGTCGTGCTGGTGACGGGCGCTGGAGGCTCGATCGGCTCCGAGCTGTGCCGGCAGATCGCCCGCGTCGGCCCGCGCCGGCTGATCCTCGTCGACCACGCCGAGGACAACCTGTTCGAGATCACGCGCGAGCTCGAAGAGGACCGCCACATTCGCACCGCGCTCCCAGTCCTCGCCGACTGCAAGGAGGAGGAGCGGATGCGCGAGGTGCTGACCGAGCACCGGCCGACGATCGTGTTCCACGCCGCCGCCTACAAGCACGTGGCGATGATGGAGCAGAACCCCGTCGAGGCGGTGCGAAACAACGCGCTCGCCACGAGGCTGGTGACGCGCATCGCCGGCGAGCTCGGTGTGCAGTGCTTCGTGCTCGTCTCCACCGACAAGGCCGTGATGCCGGCCACGGTTATGGGGGCCTCCAAGGCGCTGGCCGAGTGGGCGGTCGAGGCGGCAGCGGTCAAGTACCCCGGGACCCACTACGCGACGGTTCGCTTTGGCAACGTGCTCGCCTCCTCCGGGTCCGTGGTGCCGATCTTCCGCCGCCAGATCGCCGCCGGGGGGCCGGTCACCGTCACCGATCCGCGCATGAGCCGCTACTTCATGACCATTCCCGAGGCGGTCCAGCTGATCATCCGTGCCGGCTCGTTGGGCGATGCCAACGGCGAGATCTACGTCCTGGAGATGGGCGAGCCGATCCGCATCCTCGACCTCGCCGAGCAGATGATCCGCCTGTCCGGGCTCGAACCGGAGCGCGACATCGCGATCGAGATCGTCGGCGCGCGGCCGGGCGAGAAGTTCCACGAGGAGCTGTTCAATCCCTCCGAGCACCCCCAGCCGACGCCTGCCCAGCGAATCATTCGCGCCGAGCACGACGCCCTGGATCCGACCTGGGTCGAGCGCACGTTCGCTGAGATCAACCTGCTCGTGTTGGAAGGTGACGCCGCCGCCCTGGCGAAACACGTCTCCAATCTCTCCCACGCCCGGGTGACGCTCGACAGCGGTGACGGCACCCGCGTGGGACCGACGTGAGCGGACCTCGATCCGTGGCGACAAACACCTAGACTGGCCGCGACGCAATGGGAGCCATTCCTTATGCCCTTTCCATCAGCCACTTCGTCTCCTCCGTGGGGGCTGATGCCGGATTCGCCGCCATCATCGGGTTGGCCATCCTCATCCTGCTCTATTTCGCGCAGGCCCGGGAGACCGCGTCGCTGCGCGATCGCTTCACCGAGGCCGCCGAGCAGGTCCGCCGCCTCGAGCTCCAGGTAGCCCACCTTTCCCGCCCGTCGGCGGCCGCCCAGGGGCAGCCGGCCGGCCAGGCCGCTGTCGCGCCCCGTCCCGCGGCCGCCCAGGCGGCGGCGGTGCCCTCACGCGTGGCCCGCGTGCTGCCCGTCTCTGAGGTCCCGATGGCGCCCGCGGGCGTCGGCGCCCCCGCCCTGAGCGCCGCCACGCGCATGGTCCCGAGCGGCGACGAGGGCGCGATCTCGATTCGTCCGGGCGCGGCCCGGGTCGCCGCCGCCGCTGGGGCCGCCGGCGCGGCGGGTGCCGCCGTGGCGTCAGGCGATGACTCCGGCCAGGCGGGCGCTGCCTCGGGCGGCGGGGGCGTCATGGCCCCGCCCGCTCCCTCGGGTCCCACCGGCCCGGCCTCCCCCGGTCCGGCCCCGGCTACAGCGGCCGCCGCGGCGGCCGGGACCGGAGCGGCCACGGGCGCCCGCGCCAACGGCGGCTCCAACCCCCCCAGCGGGCGCACGCCGGCGCCTGCCCCGGCCTCGGGTGGCGGTCTGCCGCCGCGGACCGGCCAGGGTCCCAGCCGCCCCTACCGGATCGCGGGTGCGCGGTCGCCCGGGCAGCCGGCCCCGCGCCAGGCGCCGCCCCCGGCAACGCCGAAGCGTTCCGGCCTGAGGAAGGCCCTGTTGACGATCGCCGGTCTGCTCGTCGTCGCGGCGATCGCGGCCGGGCTGGTCATCATCACCTCCTCGGACAGCAACTCCGCCCACACGGCCGGCTCGGGGACGTCGGCTGACTCCAACGCCCCGAGCGCCAACCGTCACCACAAGGCCAAGGCGGCGGCCCTGAAGCCCAGCCAGGTCACCGTTGCCGTGCTCAACGGCACCGCGACCAGCAACCTCGCCCACGACGTCTCCCAGAAGCTGACCGGCGCCGGTTACAAGCCGGGCATGATCGCCACTGCGACTGATCAGACGCAGGCCGCGACGACAGTTGGCTACATGCCCGGTCAGCGCCGCGCCGCCGTAATCGTGGCCCGCTCGCTGAATCTGGGGTCGACGGCGATCGAGCCGCTGACGGCGTCCAACCGCGCCGTGGCCTGCCCCCAGGCGGCGTGCGCCGCCCAGGTCGTGGTCACCGTTGGCGCCGACCTCTCCTCGGATGCATCGTCGTCGTCGGCTGCGCCCTCGACGACGGCCGCAGGCACGACCACGTAGCATCGCCACAATGTCGATCAATCAACTGCTAAAACTGCCCGAGAGGGCCGCGAAACCCCGTGACGAAGGTCTGACCCACGTCCTCGACCGTGGCCTGTCGGTCACCGACGTCGACGGTCTGATCGAGGTCGCCGGCGAGTACATCGATCTCGTCAAGCTCGGGTGGGGCACCGCGGTCGCCACCGGCAACCTCACCGCCAAGCTGGCCCGCTATCAAGAGCACGGGATTCCGGTCATGTTCGGAGGCACGCTGACCGAGCTGGCCATCGCCCAGGATCGCCTCGATGCGCTGGTGCAATGGATGCACGAGCTGTCGATCGAGCACATCGAGGTCTCCGACGGGACGATCACCCTCGAGCACGATCACAAGCTCGATCTGATCAAGCGCCTGTCGGAGGAGTTCACCGTGCTCTCGGAGGTGGGGTCCAAGGACGACACCCGCATCATGGCTCCCTACCGGTGGGTCGAGCAGATCCAGTCTGAACTGCAAGCCGGGGCGTGGAAGGTGATCGCGGAGGCGCGGGAGAGCGGCAGCGTCGGCATCTTCCGCCACGACGGCGAGGTGCGCATGGGACTGATCGACGAGATCGTGCATGCCGTGGCGCCGGAGAAGATCCTCTTTGAGGCGCCGCGCAAGGACCAGCAGGTGTGGTTCATCCGCCGCCTCGGAGCCGACGTCAACCTCGGCAACATCCTGCCCGAGGAAGTCCTTTCGCTGGAGACCATGCGGGTCGGGCTGCGCTCGGATACGGCCGCCATCGACGTTGATGACTGACGCCCCGTCTCGGCGGTGCCCTGCCGCCGGATGAGGGCTCCGGTCCGCGGCTTGGCGGCGCTGCGCCCGACGGCATGAGCGCTGTCGATCTACACGGCATTCTGCTCGCCCGGCACGGGCAGACCAACGACAACCTCCCGCCCTATCGGTTTCAGGGCTTCACGGACACGCCCCTGAATGACACCGGGCGCGCTCAGGCCCATGAGCTGGCCGAGCGGATGGCCGGCGCGGGCATCCGCAGCCTGTGGTCCTCGGATCTGAGCCGAGCGCGGGAGACGGCCGAGATCGTGGGGGCCAAGATCGATCTTGAGCCGCGGCTCGACGCTCGACTGCGAGAGGGGGCCCGCGGCCGGTGGGAGGGCCATCTGATGGAGGACGTCGAGCGCGAGGAGCCCGAGCTCTACGCGGCCTGGCGTCGCGGCGGGAACTTCCGTTTCCCGGGCGGCGAATCGCTGGGCGAACAGCAGGCGCGCGTCCTCGCCGCGCTGGCCGACATCCACGCCGGTTCCCCGTCGCCCTCGCTGGTCGTCTGTCACGGCGGCTCGATCCGGGTCGTGTTGTGCGCGGGCGACCCCCGCGGACTCGATGCCTTCCACGAGTTCGACATCGCCAACACGGCGGTGATCGAGCTGTGAGGCGGCTGCCGGTCGCGGCCTTTGTCGCGCTGGCCGCGGCGACGGTGGCCGCGTTCTTTGTCACCCAGCACCTGAAGGTGACCACGCCGTTGCTGGCCGGCGACCCCGCGCCCCACCCGGCGGCGATCAACCCCGTCGACGGCCAGGTGTGCAAGGGCGTCAGCCACCGACGGATGTTCGTCTCCTTCTATCTGCTCCACCGCTCCGACGACGTCGACGTCGACATCGAGAGCGCGACCGGGACGCTGGTGGACACGCTGGCCTCGGGCGTCCACATGGTCGGCGGCAACCACCCGGTGCGCCGGCCCTTCACCTGGGACGGCCGCACCGCGAGCGGCGCCGTGGCTCCCGACGGGATCTACTACATCCGGGTCACGTTGATCCACCAGGGTCGCTCGGTCCTGATCTCGAACAACGCCGGGCCCGAGGCCGTCACCGTGGAGACGGTCCCGCCGCGGCCGCGGGTGACGGCGGTCAGCCCGTCATTGATTCCCCAGAGCACGAGCAGCGTGCGGATCGGTTCGGCGGGCACCTCCGGGGGGCCTGCTCGCGTGCTCATCTATCGCACCGACCTCCCGGGCGGCCCCCGACTCGTCAAGACATTCGCCGGCGGGCACTCCAAGAGCACCTGGGACGGCACGATCGGCGGGCGCCCGGCTCCCCAGGGCACGTATCTGATCGGGCTCAAGGTGACCGACAAGGCGTGCAACACGGGGCGGTTTCCGGACCAGCTCCCGCCGGTGCCCGGAACGACCGCCGGGGCCGGCGTGACCGTTCGCTATCTCGCCGCCCAGCCGCCGCTGGACCCGGTGCCCGCCGGGAGCCGGGCCACGGTCTACGTCGACGCCCGCCGGCACAGCTACCACTGGGCGCTGCACAGACCGTCTGTCAGACGGGCCTTGGCGTCCGGGACCTCGAGTGCCTTCGCCCTCAGCGTGCCCGTGCCGCGGGCCGGCGCCGGCCTGTACGAGCTCGCGCTGCGCTACGGCGGGCATCACACGGTCGTGCCCCTCGTAACCGGTCCCGCGGCCGGACGCGGGGGCAAGGTCCTGGTCGTCCTGCCGGCCCTGACCTGGCAGGGGGTCAACCCCGTCGACGACGATCACGACGGGCTGCCCAACACTCTGACCGCCGGCGACTCGATCGACCTGGACCGGCCGCTGGTCAACGGCCTTCCCCCTGGCTGGCACGACGCCGTGACGCTGCTGGCCTTCCTGCGCCGGCACCATCTCAGCTACGGCCTGACCACAGATCTGGCCCTGGCGTCGAACACCGGCCCTGCGCTGACCGGCTACCGCGGGGTGATCCTGGCCGGTGATGAGAACTGGGTCCCGAGCCGGTTGTCGGCCGCGCTGCGCGGTTACGTCGCCGGCGGGGGGCACCTGCTCTCGCTCGGGATCGACAGCCTCCGCCGCGGGGTGACCTTGACCGCCACGCGCGCCTTTGACCCGACCGCCGCTCGCAGCACGGACGTGCTCGGGGCGCACGTCGGCGCGGTGACGAGCACGCGAGGGGCGCTGATCCTGGCCGACAGGGACCAGCTGCACCTCTTCTCAGGCAGCTCGGGCACGCTGCGCTACCCCGCCTATCAGGCCTTCCCGGGGCTGAGCGGCAGTCTTCAGCTCGCCTCCCAGGCGGGCGTCAGCCCCACCAGCCCGGCCGTGATCGGCTACCACGTTGGTCGTGGAATCGTGATCGAGATCGGCCTGCCCGGATTCGCCCTCAGCCTGGCTCACAACTTCGACGGCCAGCAGCTCATGGTCGGGGCTTACCGGGTGCTGGTGGGCTGACGCCCTGTCGCTACCGGGTGGGCTGACGCCCGGTTCTGGGGCTTCTCCCCAGCTCGGAGCAGTTCTATTCATTTCCGGCCGATTGCCGGTCCGGGTTCGGGTCAGCCGGTGTAGCCGACCGTGAAGCGCCGGCGCGAGAACTGGGGGCTCTCGAGCTCATCGACCATCGCCGCGGCCAGATCTCCCGAGCCGATCCCGGTCTCGCCGGCGGCGTCGGTGACCGGACGATCATCACCGCGCACGGCGTAGCCGCCGCGTTTCTCGCCGTCGGTCAGGTTCTCAGGCGGTGGGCTCAGATAGGTCCAGTCGAGCTCGGGCGGGGCCTGGCGCAACAGTTCCAGCGCTTGCGCTCCGGCCAGCGCCTCGGTCCGATACTGATCCGGGAACCCCGGCTGGTCGAGGAAGCGGCCGCCGTCCGGGGACAGCAAGCTGGCGCCGCCGCCCACCACGGCCACGCGCGGCACGCCGGCCGCGGGCACGGCGACGATCAGCGCCCGGACCACGTCGGGGATCACACTCCGGGCGGGACCGCTGCGGTCGGTCACGGCGGAGACGACGACATCGTGGCCGGCGATCACGGCCGGCAGCGCCTCGGCGTCGGTGGCGTCAAAGGCCCGGACATCGACGCCCTCCAGCTCGCCGAGGGATTCCGCGCGCCGGGCGATCGCCGTCACCTCGTGGCCGCGTGACAGCGCCTCGCGGGCGATCGCCCCACCGAGCCAGCCCGAGCCGCCGATGACCGCGATCCGCATGCCATCCATTGTGACACCGGGCCGGACCCGTACCGTTACCGGCGCATGACCGGTTATCTCAGGCGGCTGATCTCCTCGCTCGCGGCCTACCAGCTCGCCGACGTGGCCTCGAAGTTGATCGCGGTCATTCTGCTGCCGGTCTACACGCGCTACATCCCACCGGCCGGATACGGCGTCGTCGAGCTACTCGCCAACAGCGTGATCTTCGTCTCGATTGTCGTCCGCTTCGGGATCATCGAAGCCTTCCTGCGCTTCTACTTCACCGACCAGGATCCGGACCGCCGCGCGGCCCTCGTCCGCCGCGCGGCCGGCTTTCTGCTCCTGGCCACGACCGTCGTCGCCGGGCTTCTGGCGGCCTTCGCTCCCCAGCTCAGCAAGCTGCTGCTCGGTCATCAGGACACGACGATCTTCTTGATCGCGGTGCTCGGCCTGTGGTCATTCACCAACCTCGAGCTCGCCTACGGCCTGCTCCGCGTCGACGAGCGGCTGCGCACCTACGCCACGGCCTCGTTGACGAACGTGCTTCTCACCGTGGCCGGCTCGCTCGTGCTGGTGGTGGGCCTCGGGGACGGTGCCCGCGGACTGCTGCTGGCCAACTACGGTGCCTCCACCGTCGTCCTGCTGGCCTTGTGGTGGACGATGCGCGACCGGCTGCGGGTGCGCCGGGGACGAGCCGAGAGGATGGGCGTCCTGCTCAGATTCGGGCTCCCCACCGTGCCCGCCGAGGCATCGGTGTACGCGCTCAGCATCGTCGACCGTTTCTACATCTACCACGACCGCAGCCCGGGGCTGGCCGGCCTGTATTCGATCGCCATCAAGCTGGCCGGCGCGGTCGCGTTCATTGTCCGCGGCTTCCAATACGCGTGGCCACCGCTGGCCTATTCGGTCACCGACGACGCCGAGGCCGCCCGGCTCTACGGCCTGGTCACCACCTACTACGTGCTGGTGAGCGGTTGGGCGGTGGCCGGCCTGGCCCTGCTCGGGCGCTGGGTCCTGCGGCTGCTCACCGCCCACCAGTACTTCGGCGCCTACCGGGCCCTGCCCTGGGTCGCCCTCGGCTGGGCGCTGTACGGGTTATGGGTCGTGTTCCTGGTCATCGCCGGCCGCGCCAAGGTGACGACGCGCAACTTCCCCGCCTCGCTGGCCGGTTTGGCCGCCAACGTCATCCTGATCGTCGTCCTCGTTCCCCCGCTCGGCATCGCCGGCGCCGGAATCGCGCTGTGCGGTGCTTACCTGGTCATGCTGGCCGCCATGTACCTCCTCACCCGCCGCGCCTTCCGGGTCCACTTTGAGTGGGGACGCCTGGCCAGGCTGATCGTGGTGATGGGCGGCCTGACCGTCGGCGGTGATCTGCTCCTGCCGACCAGCGGCGCCGTCGGCTTCTTGACCCGCGCGCTGGTCCTCGCCGCCATTCCCGTGGCGCTGCTGGCCAGTGGCTTTGCCCATCGCGCCGAACTCGCGCAGGCGCGGCTTTTGCTCAACCGCGTGCGGAGGGTCTATCCGCCGCCGGCTGGCAGCGAGTCATGAGCCGCCCGGCGGTCAGCGTCGTGATGCCGTTCGCCGGCTCGGCCGCGGACGGCGCCCGCGCTCTGGCCGCCCTGGCCGAACTGCAGACCACCAGCGACGACGAGTTGATTCTGGCCGACAACTCGTGCCTCGGCTTGCGCTCCGACCGAGCCCGGGTGCTCGAGGTGCCCGGTGAGCAGTCGCCCTCGCACGCTCGCAACGTCGGCGCCGAGCACGCGGGCGCAGATTGGATCCTGTTCCTGGACGCCGACTGCCGGGCCGTGCCCGACATCCTCGACCGGTACTTCGCGAGCCCGGTCGAGGCCACGGTCGGCGCCCTGGCCGGCGAGGTCGCTCCGGCGCCCGAGGCAGCGACCTTCGCCGCCCGCTACGGCGCGGCGCGCAGCTTTCTCGGTCAGGGGGCACACCTCGCGCATCCCTTTCTGCCCCGCGCGGTGGCCGCCAACCTGCTCGTTCGCCGGGAGGCGTTCGAAGCCGTGGGCGGGTTCTATGAAGGGGTCCGGGCGGCCGAGGACACCGACTTCAGCTGGCGTCTGCAGCGCGCCGGGTGGGAGCTGGAGCCGCGTCCCGAAGCGCGGGTTGAGCACCGCTATCGCACCACCCTGTCCGGGTTGCGCCGCCAGTGGCGCGGCTATGCCGCCGGGCGGGCATGGCTGGCCCGCCGCTACCGGGACTTCGAGCCCGAGCCCGCGCTGGCCCGAGCCGGGGGGCGCGCGCGGGCGCGGCTGGCGCGTGGTGGCGGGCCCGCGCGTGCTGTCGAGCCGCCGCACCGCCGCACTCCGGCGCTCACCGGTCCGCCGCCCGGGCGTCTTGCTCGCGGCGGCTTCGCCGCCCTGGACGTGGTCCTCGGGGTGGAGGAGCTGTCCGGCTTCCTGCTCTCCAACCGACCTCAGTCGGGCGTGCGCCCGCCGTCCCAGGTCGTACTCGTCGCCGATCGCTTCCCCACCCGCGGCGACTCGCTGAGCGACTTCGCCCGCACATTGACCGGGGCCCGCGTGGAGGCCGCGGCTCGTCCGGAGTCCTTCGACCAGGCTGCCGCCCGCGCCCTGCTCATCGACTACCGCGAGGACGACGGCGCCGGCGCCCGCGTCCTGGGGCTGATCCGGCTCGTTCTGCGCCATCCCTTTCGCAGCGCGGGCGACCGTCTGCGGCGCCGTGCCGGCGATCCCGGACTGGCGGCCCTCGCCCCGGCTGTCCGGCGCCTGAGGGCCGATCCCGGCGCCCGCGTGCATCCGCTGGGCGGTACCGACGCCCGGCGGGTGGCCGTCCGGCTGTCGAAGCTGGCCGGCCGACCGCTTCAGGGCGGCACCCCGTGATGCGGGTGGCCATGGTCGACCCCTCGGCCTTCACGCTGCCCTATGACCACGCGCTGTCGTCGGCGCTGGTCCGGGCCGGGGCCGAAGTCGAACTCCTGACCAGCCGCTTTGCCTACGGGGAGGGACCTGAGCCGACCGGCTACGCGCTGCGCGAGCACTTCTACCGTCACGCGGTCGGAGCGCCGGGCTCCGGGCTGCGCCGGGCCGCCAAGCTGGCCGAGCACGTGCCCGACATGCTGCGGCTGCGCGCGCGAGCGGCGGACCACTTCGACATCGTCCACTTCCAGTGGCTGGATGTGCAATGGCTCGACGGCTACCTTCTCCCGCGCCGTCCGGTCGTGCTGACCGCGCACGATCTGCTCCCGCGCGAGGCACGGACCGGCCAGGCCGCCGCTCAGCGGCGCCTGTATGACCGCGCCGCCGCGGTGATCGTCCACAGCGAGTACGGACGCCACCAGCTGGTCGGGCAGCTCGGCGTGCCCGCCGGCAAGGTGAGGGTCATTCCGCACGGCGCGTTTGCCCACCTGACCGAGCTTTCCCCGGCGTCCCTTCCGCGCGAGCTTGAGGATGGCGAGCGGCCGGTGGTGTTGTTCTTCGGCCTGCTGCGTCCCTACAAGGGGATCGAGACCCTGCTCGCCGCCTGGCACGGGATTGCCGACGCCGAGCTGTGGGTCGTGGGCCGCCCGCGGATGGATATTGCCCCGCTGCGGACCCAGGCTGGAGCCGGGGTTCGGTTCGTCCCCCGGTTCGTCGGCGATGCCGAGCTCGCGGCGCTGTTCCGGCGGGCGGACATCGTCGTGCTGCCCTACGCGCGCACCGAGCGCTTTGACTTCTCCGGCGTGCTGGCCACCGCGCTGGCCTTCGGCAAAGCGGTCCTGCTCAGCGACGTCGGCGGGTTTTCGGAGGTGGCCGATGCCGGGGCGGCCCGGCTCGTCGCCCCCGGCGACGCCGTCGCGCTGCACGACGGGCTGGTCGAGCTGCTCAGCGACGCGAGCCGGCGCGAGTCACTGGCCGCGGCAGCACTGGCCGCGGCGAACGGCCGCTACTCCTGGGACACGGCGGCCCAGGCCACGCTCGCCCTGTATCGCGAGCTGGTCTAGGAGCCGGCGGTGGCGGACGCTTTTTCGTCCGCCGGTGCGACCGGTGCGTCCGGTGCGGGTGCCTCGGTCCGGGCGCGACGCTCGAGCTCCTCCCGCACGATCGGCGCCACCTGGGTGCCGAACAGCTCCATCGAGCGCAGGACATCTGCGTGGGCGACGGCCCCGACGCTCATCTGCGCGATGTAGCGCGAGTTACCGAACAGCTCGTGCTCAAAGAGGATCTTCTCGGCCACCTGTTCGGGCGATCCGGCCGCGACCGCGCCCCGCGGCGAGCGTAGGGCGTCGTACTCCGGGCGCCCCGAGGGGGGCCAGCCGCGCTCGCGTCCGATCCGGTTCATCATGGCCAGGTACGGCTGGGCGAAGGCCGAGTCCGCGGCCGCCGATGTCTCACCGACGAAGGCGTGCGTGTTGATGGCCACGGGAAGCTTGTCGGCTTCGTGGCCGGCCTGCAGCGCCGCGCGGCGGTAGAGCGCGATCAGGGGCGCGAACCGCTCCGGCTGTCCGCCGATGATGGCCAGCGTCAGCGGCAGGCCGAGCGCGCCGGCCCGGACGACCGACTGGGGCGAGCCGCCCACGGCGACCCACACCGGCAGCGGGTCCTGCACGGGACGCGGATACACGCCGGCGTCGTTGAGCGGCGCCCGCAGGCGTCCCGACCAGGTGATGCGCGCGGACTCACGGATCTGCAGCAGCAGCTCGAGCTTCTCGGCGTACAGCTCGTCGTAATCGTCGAGGTCGTAGCCGAACAGCGGGAATGATTCGATGAACGATCCGCGCCCGGCCATGATCTCGGCCCGCCCGCCCGAGATCAGATCGAGCTCTGAGAACTGCTCAAAGACCCGCACCGGATCATCGGAGCTGAGCACGGTGACCGCGCTCGAGAGGCGAATGCGTTGTGTGCGCGCGGCGATCGCGGCCAGCACGACCGGCGGCGCCGAGACCACGAAGTCCTCCCGATGGTGCTCCCCGATCGCAAATACATCGAGTCCGAGCTGCTCGGCGAGCACTCCCTCCTCGATCAGGTCCTGCATGCGCTGCTCGGGGCTGATGCCCGAGCTCAGGTCGCCGAAGGTGGCCAATCCAAGTTCCATGCCTCGCAGGCTAGCAGGTAGTTGTCTGCACAACTATCGTTCCGGGAGGCGCAGAAACGACGGGCGTGGCGTCCTGCGCGAGAATCCCTGCCGCCATGACGCTGGTCGCACTCATCTTCTGGATCTCCGCTGGGCTGTTGGTCTACACCCAGGCCGGTTATGCGCTGCTCCTTGCCCTGCTCTCGCACGTGCGCCCGGCCCGCCGGCCCACCGCGACCGTCGCCCCCTTACCCAGCGTGGCCGTGATCGTGGCCGCGTACGCCGAGCAGGAGGTGATCGCCGACCGCGTGGCCAACCTGCGCGCGCTCGAGTACCCCGCCGACCAGGTGGAGATCGTGGTCGCGTGCGACGGCTCTCCGGATGAGACCGCGGCCCGGGCCCGGGCCGCCGGCGCCGACCAGGTGCTCGAGCTGCCCCGCGGCGGCAAGATCCGCGCCCAGGATGCCGGCGTGGCCAACACGACGCAGGAGATCGTCGCCTTCTCCGACGCCAACGTCACCTGGGAGCCGGGTGCGCTGCGGTCACTCGTAACGCCGTTCGTCGACCCCCACGTCGGCTACGTGTGCGGTCAGGTCAGCTTCGTCAACGAGCTCGGCACCAACCAGGAGGGGCTGTACTGGCGTTACGAGCTCGCCCTGCGCGAGCTCGAGTCCCGGCTGCGCTCGGTGACGGGGGGCAACGGCGCGATCTACGCGACGCGGCGGGCCGCCTACCTGATCGTCGACCCGATCATGGGCCACGACCTGTCCTTTCCCTTCAACCTGGTCAAGCGCGGCTGGCTGGCCGTCTACGCTCCCCAGGCCCGGGCGAGCGAGAAGATGGTGCCGTCGATCGAGGGCGAGTTCTCCCGCAAGCGCCGGATGATGAGCCACGGGTGGCCGATCGTCCTGCGGGGTGGCATGTTGAACCCGCGCGGATATGACCCCCTGTACGCCCTCATGATCATCTCCCACCGTGTCCTGCGCTACGCCTCGCCGTTCCTGCACGTGCTGGCCTTCATCACCAGCCTGATCCTGATCGGTCAGGGCTGGATCTACGTGCTCGCGGTGATCATCCAGCTGGCGATCGTGGCCGGGGCGCTGCTCGCCCCTGTCCTGCCCAAACGCCCGCTGCTCGTGGCGCGCTACTACGTGCTGACCACCGCATCACTGGCCGCGGGGCTGTGGGACTGGCTGGCCCACGGCACCCACGTGGGCTGGGAGCCCGCGGAGGGCACGCGATGACCAGCCCGGCGGAGGGCACACGATGAGCAGCCGGGCACTGGACCTTCTGATCGCGGGCCTCGGATCTTTGATCACCGCCCCGGTTGTGGCCGCGCTGATGCTGGCCATCCGTCTCGAATCCCGCGGTCATCCCCTGTACCGCCAGGTCCGCGTGGGCAAGGACGGCCAGACCTTTGAGATCTTCAAGCTGCGCACGATGGTCAGCGGGGCCGAGTTCACGGGCGCCGGCCTGGCCATCTCCGAGGGTGATGACCGCATCACGCGCGTCGGGAGGTTCCTGCGCCGGTACTCGCTGGATGAGCTGCCGAACCTCTGGAACGTCGTCCGCGGCGAGATGGCGATGGTCGGGCCCCGGCCCACGGTCGAGGGCCAGGTCCGCCACTACACACCGCGGCAGCGCGGTCGGCTGGCGGTGCGACCCGGGATCACCGGCTGGGCGCAGATCAACGGCCGCGCGTCGCTGCCCTGGTCAGAGCGGATCGAGCTCGACCTGTGGTACGTCGAGCACCGCTCGCTCGCCCTGGACCTGCGCATCCTGTGCCGCACCACCCGCCACGTGCTCGGCGCCTCGGGGATCTACAAGGGCGCCGATGGCGGATGGCGCTCGCCCGAGGACACGCCCGTGCTGGCCGACGCCGAGGTGGGGAACGCAGGCCAGGAGGTGTCGCCCGACGGTCCGGACACTCACAATCCGCCCGCCGAACAGGTGAGCCCTTGATCCCGGGCGCGCCGGCCGTCCTGCTCACCGGGGTCGGCAAGCGCTACGACATCGTGTCGGCGTTCGCGCAGCACACGACGGTGATCGCCGCTGACCCGAACCCGCTGGCCCCCGCTCAGTACGCCGCCCACCACCGCCGCAGCGTGCCGCGCATCGACGACCCGGCCTACGTCCCCGCGCTGCAGGCGCTGTGCGAGGAGTTCGGAGTCGGCGCCGTGGTCCCGCTCACCGACCTCGACCTCGAGGTCCTCGGGCATGCGCGCGTGGCCGGTCAGCTGCCCGCGTTCGTGCCCGACCCGGAGTTCGCGCGCGACACCTTTGACAAGTACGAAGCCCACCTGATGCTGGGCCGGTTCGGGCTCCCGTCGCCGCCGACCGTGCTTCCCGGCGAGCCGGTCGAGCGCTTCCCGGTCATGGTCAAGCCACGCCAGGGCTCCGGCGCCCGCTCGATCCACCGCGCCGACGATGCCGAGGCGGCGGACTTCTTCGTCCGCTATGTGAAGGAGCCGGTGATGCTGCAGCTGGCCATGGACGGCCCCGAGTTCTCGATCGATTGCCTGTCCGATCTCGATGGCCGCTGCCTGAACGCGATCCCGCGCACGATGCTCGAGTCCCGTGGCGGCGAGTCGATCAAGGGCACCGTGATCGACGATCAGGAGCTGATCGATCTCGGGCGCCGCGTGGTCGACGCGCTCGGGTGCCGCGGACCGTGCACGGTGCAGGCCTTCCGTGACAGCCGCGTCGGCCTCGGCATCACCGATGTCAACACCCGTTTCGGGGGCGCCTTCCCGGCGCCGATGTACGCCGCGCGCCCGGGGCAGACGTATCCCGAGCTGATCGTGCGGATGGCCGCCGGCGAGCGGATCGAGCCCCACGTCGGCGACTTCCGGGCCGGCGTCAGCTTCAGCCGTTACTACTGGCAGCTCGAGCTCGACGAGTCGCTGTCACCCACCGGCCGCGACATCGTCGAGCCACCCGGGCCGCCGAGTCCGCGCTGAGGATCGGCGGGTCGGCCGCGTCAGATCGAACGGATGGCACCGCCATCAACGGGGATCATCGCGCCGGTCGTGTACGAGGAGGCCGGGGAGAGCAGGAAGGCGGCGGCACGCCCGAACTCCTCCGGCTCGCCATAGCGGCGGAGGGGGATCTGCTCAGATAGGCGGGCGCGCACCTGATCGGGGTCGCCGCGCCGGGCATCGAGCTGGCGCACCCTGTCGGTGGCGATCCGGACCGGCAGCAGTCCGTTGACGCGGATCCCCGCCGGTCCGAGTTCGTCGGCCAGCATCTTCACCACGCCGGCCAGACCCGGGAACAGGCCGTTGGAGATTGCGAGTTCCGGCAACGGGGCGCGGACCGAGGCGGCGAGGACGAACACGATCGAGCCACCGGTTCCCGTCCGCGAGCCGGTCGCGGCGGCGCCCCGGCTGCAACCGAGCTGCTCGGCGAGGACCCGAGCCAACCGGACGGCGCCCAGGAACACGCTCTCGAACTGGGCTCGCCAGTCATCATCGCTCGTGCTCGCGATCGTCCCCGCCGGTGATCCGCCGACGCTGATCAGCGCGCCATCCAGACCGGAGAAGCGGTCAAGCGCGGTGGCGATCAGCCGATCGGGCGTGGCGGGGTCGCGGTTGTCAGCCACGATCCAGGTGGCACTGCCCGGACCGGCGGCCTCGTCGCTCAGGCGGGCCGCGGCCGCCGAGACCGTGGCCTCCCGAGGCGAGCTGAGAACGACGCGCGCACCCTCGGCGACGAGCGTCCGAGCGGCAGCGAATCCGAGACCCCGACTGCCCCCGGTCACGACGTAGACCCTGTCGCTCAATCCGAGATCGATGCCGCCATTCTTACCAGGCGGTTGGGGCGGCGTCCATGCC
>DASXHG010000411.1:0-2931 GCA_036488625.1 Solirubrobacteraceae bacterium
GGCCGGCGTAGCCGAGCTGCTGCCGGTCGCCTTTGACCGTGTCTGCATGCACGAGTTCGTCCTCTCCGGCGCGCCGATGAAGCGCGAGCTGGGGATCAAGACGCTGGATCTGGCCAAGCGGCTCCTCGACCACGGCGTGCACCCGCCGACCGTCTACTTCCCGTTGCTCGTCGACGAGGCCCTGCTGGTCGAGCCGACCGAGACCGAGACCAAGGAGACGCTGGACCGGTTCGCCGACATCGTGGCCGAGATCCTCCGCGAGGCGCGCGAGGATCCCGAGATCGCGCGCACCGCACCTCACACGACGCCCGTGCGCCGCCTGGACGAGGCCGCGGCCGCACGCCGGCCTGTCGTACGTCAGCCGCTGTAAGTCACCGGCTCAGTCGCGCACCAGCAGCGCCTGGGCGGCGAGCTGGTTGAGCACATCGTCGATCGCCTCGGGGGCTTCTTCGAGCTCGCGGGCGAGCGTCTCGCGGTCCCGCGTGCCATCGAGCACGGCCAGCGCGCGGTGCACCAGGGGGGTCTCGGGCGCGTAGTTGCCGGGCAGCAGCGTGCTCAGCACCCGGAGCCCGCTGGCGCTCTGGGCGCGGGCCAGCGGGCTGGCCAGTGGGCGCTGCGAGGCGCGGGCGGCGACGGGCGTCGTGACGGCACCGAGCTCGACGATGTGGGCGAGGTAGGCCTCGAGCAGGACGCCGCGGACCGGCTCGGCAACCCCGGCGGGAAGCGGTTCCGCGGAAATCCGCCGCCAAGCGCTGGCCAGGAGATCCTCGAACGAGACGCTCGAGGGCCAGCGGTCAGAGAGATCGCCCATCATCGCGACCACGAGCGGGTCGGCCGAGCTCATCTCGACTCCGTCGGGGGTGACAAAGCGACCCTCGGGGCCGTCGGGGCGAGCCGGGGAGGACACGACCAGTCCTTCCACGTGGCGGTCGTCGATCGCCCGGCGCAGGTCCACCTTGGAGTGGATGAGCAGCGTGCGGCGAAACATCCGGTTGGTGAAGAAGTCCAGGTACTGCTCGCGGGCGATCACGTCGTTGGGCAGGCTCTCGATCAGCTCGCCGACGCTCGGCGGCACGTCGCGCAACTGGCTGTCGGACAGATCGGCCTCCGACAGGAACTGCAGCTCATGGGCGGTGGCGTGCTCCATGAACTCGTGGAAGTAGAACGGGGTGCTGATCGGGGCCAGATCGTCGTGGTAGAGCAGAGCCTCGCTGGCGCCGAGCATGCGCTGCAGGTGCTCGCGCAGGACCCGGGCGTACGGGCTCGGAGATTCGACGGCGACGATCGTCTCCATCAGCTGGTGGGCGCGGGCGATCCGCTCGCTCGGGGCGCTGACTCCCTGCAGATGGAAGGCGAGGATGTCCCGAGTCATGTCACGGAGATAGCTGCCGGGGTAGGCGTTGTAGCTCACAAAGGCGATGCCGTGGGCGGTCAGGCGGCGCCGGCAGGACTCCAGCAGCGCGCCGCGCACCGCCGGGGGGATCCACGAGTACACCCCGTGCGCGATGACATAGTCGGCCGGCTCGGGGTCGTCGGCCACGGCCAGGTCCATCAGGTCACCGCCCCGGAGCTCGACGTTGGTCAGGCCGGCGGCGCGGGCGAGCGCCTGTCCGCGTTCGATCGCGGTCGGCGAGGCGTCAATGCCGACCACGTGGGCGCCCGGGAGCGTCTGGGCGATGGCCAGGGAGTTGGCCCCGTCGCCGCAGCCGAGTTCGAGCACCCGGCAGGTCGCCGCCGGCGGTGGCGCGAGGCCGAACAGTCGCCCGAGCGCCTCGAGCCGCGCCGGGTGCGTGTGGGCGTAGACGTAGCCGGGGTAGGCGACCTCGTCGTAAGCGCCCCGCTCCGACGTTCCGGTCAGAGCAGGCGAGCTCAGGAGCCCTTGCTGGCGGTGAGATCCCAGCCGGAGTTGGAGACCTTGTTCCAGCCGGTGTTCACTTTGGCCTGGCCTGATCCGATCGTGCTCTCCAGCGACTTGAATACGCCGGTCACCTGCTCGGTCTTGCCCTTGTCGGCGACGTTCTTGATCACGACATCGGCGAGCTTGTAGGTCCCGACCTCGATCGACTTCTTGCTCCCCCCGGAGACGACGTCGATCACGGCGGTCTTGAACACGTGGCCGTTCGACAGATCCCTGAACAGGGTCGGGCTCGTCTTATCGACGGACTTGATGAACTCGAACGTCTGGACCTGCACCTTGCCGGCCCCGGCTCCGCTGCCTGTGGGCTTGATCACCGGTGTCTCGGCGCCGGCCGCGAAGGTGCTGAGACCGATGGAATCCTTGTGGTCCTTGGCCGTGGACTCGCCGCTGATCCCGTCTAGCTTGAGGAAGAGATGGGTCTTGCCGGCGGCCTGGATGCTGAACGTCGTGTTACCCAGGATCGAGCCGTTCTCGCCCGGCGCCCCGTTGGCACCCTTGGAGCCCGGAGCGCCCTGTGAACCCGGCGTACCCTGCTGGCCGGGAGGGCCCTGCTGGTTCCAGGTGATGGTGCCCTCCTGGCCGCTGCACTGGTAGACCTCCGTCGGGGTGGGGGCGCCTGTCGAATCGGTTCTAGGCGCGTTGGGGTCGATGACGCGCAGCGTCCCGTACGGATAGTTGCCATCGTTGGCCTGGGGAACCGTCTGGTAGCAGCCCGTGATCACCCCATCCGACCCCGGGATCGCACCGATCGCCACCGCCGCCCCGGCACCCAGCGCGGCCGCCGTGGGGAGCATGACCTTCAGCGACGCACGCGACCGGCGTCGCACGCTCGCCGCCGCCTTGGCGATCCGATTTGCCTCTTCTGCGCTCATATTTGCCCCTCGCCCTGTGTCGCGTTGTCGCCCCTGATGCGGCGGGCATTACACCACCCCGCCTGTAAACAGTCAATCGACGGGCCGGTTTCGTGGACGTTTGGGTGACCGTCAGGCGACGAAGTGCCCGACCGCGGCCAC
>DASXHG010000436.1:0-2712 GCA_036488625.1 Solirubrobacteraceae bacterium
GGTCAGCGCGATCGAGCACGCCGAGCCCGGCGGGGTGAGCTGGACAAAGCGAAGCTCCTCGCTGACCTGATGGTCGTGGTCGGCGTTGAACCCCACCTTCTCGACGTAGAAGGCCTTTGCCCGGTCGATGTCCGATACCGGCACCTGGATGAGCTCAATCCGCATCTCGGTTGGCACGTGGATCTCCTTTCGGTAAGCGACCAGTGAGCCTGATAGCTTGTGCTTTAGTTGCTAAATAGTTTAGCAGCTAAAGGAACTCTCTACATGACAGAACGCCGATCGAAAAAGAGCCTGATCGTGGAGGTCATCCGCGAGTTCAGGGCGAGCGGAAACATGGACAGGGCCTTCGACGGCCTGGCCGCCGACCGCCTCGGCGTGACCGAGACCGACCTCCACTGCCTGAACATCATCGAGAGCAGTGGTGGCCTTAGCGCAGGGGAGCTGGCCACCGCGTCCGGGCTCACCGCCGGTGCCATCACAGGCGTGCTGGACCGACTCGAGACCGTTGGCTTCGCGCGCCGGGTTCCCGACCCGGCCGATCGCCGGCGCGTAAAGGTGGAAGTCACGCCAGCGTTCTACAAGTCGGCCGAACCGATCTGGAGCCCGGTTGCGGACGACTGGGAATCGACGCTGTCCAAGCGCTTTACGGCCCACGAACTCGACCTGATCAGCGATTTCCTCCGCGCAACCAACCAGATCGGACGCCGACATCTCGACCGGCTCCGGTCGACGACTTGATCGCTGGCCAGGACGACGTCCTTCGTCCTCGTTATCCGACGCCAATCGTCCGCGAAACCTCGTGGTAATTGCCGGCGAGGTCGGTGGCATCCAGCTTGACCAGCGCGGTGCCCCGCTTGCGCAACGACGGCAAGCTGAAGGCGTGCTGGCCGTGTGTGAAGGACGCGCTCGTCGAGAAGACCGTCTCATGGCCGCGCAGCAGAGTGATCCCGACGCGCGAGATCTTGGACACGGAGAAGCGGATCGATACTGATCGCTGCACCGCGACCCGTCCGGTCAGGATTCGCAAGGCCGGCGGCGTCTTGAGGTCGTGCTGGAAGGCAGCGGCCGTATGGCAATACCGCGGCGCGCGAGTCATCGTGCACAGCTGCTGCAGAAAGCCGGTGACGAGTTCGTGGTAAGAGAGGCTGTCTTCCTCGCCAGGCTGATAGAGCGACCAGGCTCCGGTGTCGAAGGCCGGTAGCTCCGCCTGCGCCTCCGTGCTTCCGGCGGCGAACAGCCGCTCGGCCGTGACGCTGTGGCTGGCGTGGGCGTAGTCGTCGAGGCCGATCAGGCTTTGCAGGAAGCCGTTGATGACGTCGTCGGCGGGCGCGGGCGCGAATGAGTACTGCAGATATCGCGTTCCGTGTCGAGCCGGCACGGCGACGCCGGTCGGCGGCGGCCGGCGAAAGACAGCCAGGGCGCGTTCGCCAACGCCGAGGTACTGCGGGTCACGGAGAGAGCGGTATGCGTCGGCGAGAGTCTGGAGTGCGGTGCCCTGGGACATTGCGCTGGTCCACGGTGGGACTCCGCCATCGAAGTTGAAGTAGTACTCCCACGTGAGCCCTCCGGCACGGCGCGCGGCGAGTGGAATCAGTTCGGCCAGCATCGACCGGCAGCGGTTTGCGTACCGGCCTCCGGCAGCGCACATCCACTGGGCTTTGCCGAAGCTCCCCAGGACCTGTAGCTCGATGCCCTGGCCGGGGTAGGACTCCCACACGAGCTGGGAGCCGGCGAACTCGACGCGTTGGCCGTAGCCGAGCAATGGCCCACGCCGCCACCACTGGCGGTTGCGGTCCAGGGTGAGGAACAGCGCCGGGAGCCGCGACGCGGTCAGGAGCCCGGCGCTCGTGATGTGCCGGATGTTGGTGATCACGGCTTCGAGCTCGCCCGCGCGCGCGGGCGACAGAGCCTTGATCTCGGTTGATGCCGCGTTGAGGCTGGCGGCGTATCGCCGGTGGGCGGCCGCAGTGATCTGGCCCTGTTGGCGCAATCGGTTGAGCGCGCGCAGCACGCTCACCGGCTGATGTCTCGTGAGCGCCTGCACGCCGGCAACAGCGGCGGGGGTGAAAGCGCTCATCGGCGCACGGCGGGCGGCGGTGAGGAATCGGTCGGCGTAGCGAACCGTCCGTCCATCGGTCCCCATCCGCGTGACCTCGGCGGCGCTCGCCGCGGAGACCAGGAGAGCGAAAAACAACCCCCCGAGACAGCCAAGACGCGCCAGCCGCCGAGCCGGCAGCGCGGTGGCAGCGCAAGCGGCGTGCCCGGCGAGACGCGACGTCTGGCGGGGACTAGGGATCAAACCGGGCGTTCAGGGGGCCGCGCTCCGCGGCGAGTGCTCCATGCGCACTTGCCGTTGAGCCGAGCGGAACGTGAATCCAATCATCCAGCGCCGACTTGTTGCCCGCCCAGTCCCAGGCGTAGACGCTGAGCCGGTAGCGGCCTCTGCGCAATCCGGCCAGTGGTAGTGGCTCGGTCAGGCCACCGGCGAGGTTGTAGACCCAATTCGGAATGCATCGCAAGCGCGTATAGAAACACGCAAAGCCAGGGTTTGCCGCACCCGGGGCAAAGATCACCGGTTTCAGCGCGGGTGACAGATAACCGGTCCCGCGCATCGCCCACTCAAGCCCGGTGACCGGACGACCGGAGGCGGTGTAGAGGCGCCAGGCGAGGGCGGCCGGAGCGAGTACCGGCGTCTCGTAGCTCTCCTTATGG
>DASXHG010000403.1:0-5890 GCA_036488625.1 Solirubrobacteraceae bacterium
GGCGGACGATCGGCGGCTTGGCGTCGCACAGGTCGTTGAGGAACTCGTCGAGCCGGCCCTCCTCCTCGGTGCGGTTGGCGGTCACCACATCGCGGCCCTTGCGCCAGGTGACCATGATCGTGGCGATGATCAGCCCGACGATCAGCGGCAACCACGCGCCGTGGGTGACCTTGGTCAGGTTGGAGGAGAAGAAGGCGACCTCGATGGTCAGATAGACGGCTCCGAGAAGGGCCAGCTTCCAGCGCGCGGTGTGCCATTGGGAGCGGGCCACGGCGATGAACAGCGTCGTATCGAGGATGAACGTGCCGGTCACCGCGACGCCGTAGATGTCGGCCAGCCGGGTCGACTTCTGAAAGACGAGCACGAGCGCGGAGACGCCGATACACAGGCCCCAGTTGATGAGCGGGACGTAGATCTGGCCCTCGAGCTCGGAGGTGTGGACGATCTTCAGGCGGGGGAGGAAGCCGCGCTGGACGGCCTGCTTGGCCACTGAGAAGGAGCCGGTGAGGGCGGCCTGGGAGGCGATGATCGTGGCCGCGGTGGCCAGGAAGACCATCGGCAGGCGGCCGGCACTGGGGACGAGCAGGTAGAAGGGGTTCGAGATCGTCGCCGGGTGCGCGAGGATCAGTGCGCTCTGGCCGAGGTAGGAAAGGAGCACGGCGGGCAGCACGAGCGCGAACCAGGTTCTGCGAATCGGCACGGCGCCGAAGTGGCCCCGGTCGGCGTACAGTGCCTCGGCGCCGGTCAGGCAGAGAACGACGCCGCCGAGGGTCAGCCACGCGGCCACGCCGTGATCGACCAGGAAGCGAAAGCCCCAGGTCGGAGATAGACCCTGGATCACTCCCGGGTGCAGGAGCACCTCGTGGGCGCCGAGGGCCCCGATGACCGTGAACCACACGAGCATCACCGGACCGAACAGCCATCCCACGGCTCCCGTGCCGAAGCGCTGGACAGCGAACAGGGCGATCAGGATGGCCAGGGCGATCGGCACGACGAGGTGCGAGAGCCCCGGCGTGGCCACGTTGAGCCCCTCGACGGCCGAGGTCACCGAGATGGCCGGGGTGATCATCCCGTCCCCGAAGAAGAGCCCGGCCCCGAGCAGGCCGAGGACGGCGAGCGCCGCCCCGCGTGTCACCTTCCGCCGCTGGATCAGGGCTGTGAGGGCCATGATCCCGCCGTCGCCGCGGTTGTGGGCGCGCATGATGAAGCCCGCGTACTTGACCGAGACGACGATCATCAGCGACCAGAAGATCAGCGAGGCAATGCCGTAGACCCCGGCCGCCGTGGCGTGTGCGGCCTGGCGGTGAGTGTTGAAGATGACCTGCTCGGTGTACAGCGGACTCGTGCCAAGGTCGCCGTAAACGATGCCCAGCGCGCCGAGGGCCAGGACCAGCTTTCCGGCGCTGGCGACGACGTCGCGCTGATCGTCGGAGGCGGCCTTGATGGCCTCTGAGGGTTCCTGGGCCTGGCGCGGTTCGACCGGCTCCATCGGCCAGTGCCCGAGCTTGTGGGCGGCCTCGTTGAAGCTCTTCTTGGCGCCGCGCTGGGCGGGCCCGTTCTCGGCCGGGACCGTGGCCGACCCGGTGCGCCGGGTAGCCGCCGCGCCGGTGGGCGTGGCAGCGGGCCCGCTGGGCGGGGTGGTGCCCGCAGGGGCGCCGTCCGCGGGCCCGGCGTCGCTTTGCGCGGCATCCTTGGGCGTCCGCTTGTGAGCGGCTTCGAAAAGTACTTTTCTGGAAGGTGTCATGAGGTGAGCCCCTCAGGCACGGCGCGGCCCCCCAATCGTTCGTCCATGACTGCTGATCGCGCTCGTCTCATCCACGATAGCGACGGATTAGGCGAGAAATCGGGGCAAAAACGGCAATGGTCCACGGGCTTCCCGGTTTCATGGGGCTTCAAGCCCGTCTTCAGGCCGCAAACCGGTAGCCGACACCGGGATCGGTGCGGATGTAGCGGCGGCTCTCGCCGCTGCCCGGCGGCTCGATCTTGCGGCGCAGGTTGGCGATGTGGGCGCGGAGGACCTGCGTGTCCTCGCCGTAGTTATTGCCCCACACGGCGACCAGGAGGTCTCGGTGGGTCATGAGGCGGCCGCGGTTGCGGGCCAGCACGGCCAGGAGGCTGAACTCGATCGGGGTGAGGTGGACCTCCTCTCCGACGAGGCGGACGGTGTGGGAGGCGAGGTCGATCTCGAGCTCGCCGGTCACGATCACCGACTCCTCCCGGTCGGGCTCTGTCCGGCGGAGATTGGCCTCCAGGCGGGCGATCAGCTCGCGCGGCCCGAATGGCTTGGTCACATAGTCATCGGCCCCGGCGGCCAGGGCGCGCACCTTGGCGTCCTCGTCACCGACGGCGGAGAGCAGGATCAGAGGCATGTCGGTCCACTCGCGCAGGCGGCGGCAGACCTCGACCCCGTCCATGTCGGGCAGGACGAGGTCGATGATGCCGGCGTCCGGGGTCCTGACCGCGGCCAGGTCGAGGGCCTCCTCGCCGCTGGTGGCGGGGACAGCCTCATAGCCGGCGTCGCGAAGGATCACGCGCAGCGCGCGGAGGATCTGATGCTCGTCGTCGCAGACCAGCACTCGGGGCTTGGCGGCGGAACTCAACCACTGACCTCCAGGGCGGGCTGGCCCTCGACGGGCAGCGAGATGATGAAGGTCGTGCCCTGGCCGGGCAGCGACTCCACGGCGATCGTGCCCCCGTTGGCCTCGACGAACCCCCTGGCGATGGCCAGGCCAAGGCCGGATCCGGTCCAGGATCCCAAGGCTGAGCTGCGCCCGCGATAGAAGGGCTCGAAGATCCGCTCGATCTCGGCGGGTTCGATCCCCGGCCCCTGGTCGATGACGCTGATCACGACGCGGTCGCCCGCCCGGCGGGCGTGGACGGAGACCGGGCGATCCCCGGCGTAACGGCGGGCGTTCTCGAGCAGGTTGGCCAGCGCGCGTTCGAGCTGGGCGGCGTCGGCGCGCAGCTCGGGCACGTCGTCGTCGACGAGCAGCCGCACCGGCGCCCCCGGCGCGCGCAGGCCCTCACTCGCGGCGGCCAGGAGATCCTCGATCGAGACCCAGTCGGTGCGCGGTGCGGCGCCGCCGGCCTGCAGGCGGGAGAGGTCGAGCAGCTTGTCGACCAGGCTCGCCAGCCGGGTGGCCTCCTCGACGACGACGGCGCTCAGCTCGGTGCGCTCGGCCTCGCTGATCGAGCTCGTGCCAAGCGCGTGGCCGGCGGCGAGCACTGCGGTCAGTGGCGTGCGCAGATCGTGGGAGACGGCGCGCAGCACGGCGGTCTTGATGTCGTCGCTGCGCCGCAGCAGTGCCGTTTCCACGGCCTCGGCCTGCAGGGCGTCGCGGCGGCGAGCGATCGCCACCAGCGCTTCGAGGGTGGGGACGACGCGCGCCCGCAGCCGCTCCTCGGCGTCGGCGGGGAGATCACGGGGGACCAGCAGGGTGGCGATCTGGTCGCCGCCGGCGTCGTGAAGGGCAAAGGCCAGGCGTCGCGGCCCCGGCTCGGCCACGCCCAGTTCGAGGGCGGCGGAACTCAGACCGAGAGCGTCGGCGGCGCGGCGGGCCGTCGTGGCCAGGGCCCGCTCGGTGTCCTCGCTACGGAGTAGTTCCCGGGCCAGCGCCGCCGCCAGATCGGCCTCGGCCTGGCGCCGCTCGGCCTCCTGCGCCCGCGAGCGGGCCAGTTCGGCGATCGTGCCGGCGGCCAGCGCGACGGTCAAGAACGCCGCCAGCGAAATCCAGTTGCGCCGGTCGGCCAGCTGCAGGTCGCCGGTCGGCGGCAGGTGAAAGAAGTTGAACGCGACGGCGCTGACCACGGCTGTAAGGACACCCAGGCCGAGCCCCCAATAGGTGGCGATGAGCAGCACCGCGGGCAGGTACACGACCCCGAGCGAGACGACCGGGGCGATGTGGCTGAGCGGGAAGATGGCCAGCGTGGCCACGGTCACCGAGACCGCTGCCGCGATCAGGCCACCGATCGGGCTCGGCCGGCGACCGCGGAGCGCCCCGGTGGTGCCGGGTGCCTGGGCGGAGGCGCCGACCCGCTGCCCCAGATACCGCCACGCACGAAGGCGCGAGGAGGTCATCTGGGCTCAGGCTCCGCCGTAGGAGGGCGGCGGCGCCCCCGCCGCGCGATAGGTGGCGATCTGGCTCAGCAGCGCGCTGCCGCTGGTGCCGCCGAGCACCCTCAGGCGTGGGAGGCGGTAGCTGTCGGTGGCCGGTCCCGCCCAGCCCGGCACGACGGTTGTCGAGCCCACATACCCGGCCGCTCGGACGGCGGACACGACGGTCGCGTTGTAGTGGCCCGAGGGGTAGCAGAACCAGTTGACCGGGACGCCATAGCGGCGGCGGATGATCTGACGGGCGGTGTCGATCTGGTAGCGCAGGCCGGCGCTGTCCAGCGCGATCAGGTCGGCATGGCTGATCCCCTGGGTGTCGAGCTCCCATCCCGCCCGGACGAGCCCGCGGACCTCGGCGTCGGTGAGGCCGCCCTGCGATGGCGGCAGCCCGCTGAGCTGGATGTTCTCGTCCGCGGGCCAGCCCATCCGCCGCAGGACGGGCAGGGCGGCCGCGTACTGGGAGTGGTAGCCGTTGTCGAAGGTGATGACGATCGGCCGGCCGGCAGGCAGGCGCGCGCCGTGCTCCCAGTACGCGCGGAGCTGATCGAGCGTGACCGCCGTCCAGCCGCCGCTCTTCAGAGCCTGCATCTGCTGCGCGAATTCGGGCGCCGGAACGTAGAGGCCGGGGAACGGAGCCCCCGCGGGCGGCGGGGCGATCACGTGGTACATGAGGATCGGCACCGAGTCGGTCCCCGGCCGGCCGGTGGCGCGACCGAGCACGGCAGCGGTGTTTGAACCACGGGCTCGTTGAGCTCCGGGCCGGAGGTGGGAGGCACCCTTATGAGCGGCGGACCGGGCGGCGGACCCGGAGCTGGGCGCCGATGAGCCGCCTCCGGCGCTGACCACAAGGAGCCCGGCCACGACCGCGACCAAGATCAGCGTGCCGCCGGCGGCGAAGCGCCGTCGCGCCTGTCTGCGGTGCCGCTCGTGGGCCCGAGCGCTCCGGCGCCTGTTCAGTTGCTCGGAGTCCATCTGAGACCGAGCGTATAGATTGCCACGGCGTTGCTTGAGGGAAGCGTTCAGCACACGGTCGCCAGCGATGGCCTGACCCTGGCCGCCGTCTCGGCCGGGGACCCCACGGGCCCGACGATCGTCTTCGTGCACGGCTACCCGGACACCAAGGAGGTCTGGTACCCGCTCATGGAGCACCTGGTGTCCGAGTTTCGAGTCGTCGCCTATGACGTTCGCGGCGCCGGCGCCTCGAGCGCACCCCGCGGGCCCGCGGCCTACGGCTTTGATCGGCTCGCCGCCGACCTGGACGCCGTGCTCGAGGCGCTCGCCCCACGCGCGCGCGTGCACCTGGTCGGTCACGACTGGGGTGCCATTCAGGGCTGGGAGTTCGCCACCTCGGAGCGCTTCGACGGGCGCCTGGCTTCATTCACCGCGCTGGCCGGACCGGCCCTCGGCCACGTTGTCGCCGCCACCCGGGAACCGCTGCGGCGCGGACGCATCCTGGCCGTCCTGGACCGGCTGCGTCGCTCCTGGTACATCCTCCCGCTGCTCGCTCCCGGCGGACCGACGCTGGCCTGGCGCGGACTTCTGAGCCGCGACCGCTGGCGCCAGACGTTGCGACTCGTCGAGCGCGTTGCAGTCGACGAGGACTTCCCGGCCCCGAGCGTCGTCGCCGACGGTCTGCACGGCGCCAACCTCTACCGCCGCAACATCCCGCCGCGCCTGCTGCGCCCGGCCGCGCTCGCGCGCGCGCGGGTACCGGTCCAGCTGATCGTTCCCAGCGGTGACCGGTTCATCTCCGACTCCTACTACGACGCCGCGGAGCGG
>DASXHG010000414.1:0-7874 GCA_036488625.1 Solirubrobacteraceae bacterium
GCTGCTGGCGTCGCCCGCCGAGAGCGCTTTGCTGGCCTCGCCTGCCGAGACCGCTTTGCTGGCGTCGCCTGCCGAGGGCGGGTTGCCCTCGACAGCTGCCTTTGCCGTGCCGTAGGCTCGTCCGCCGCCCACCTCGGGACCGCGTTCGATATTGCGCCCTATAGGCACAACATCGAACCCGAAGCCGCAAATCGCCGGCCTCGGGACCGGGCCGACCCGGTCAACTAACGCTGCGCGACCGGGACCATTCGGCTTTGTGAGCTCGCTTCGCGGCCTGGTAGTCGCTTAGCGCCTGGGCCGAGTCGACGTCACCGAGGGTCGGATGCCAGGGCACGAGCCCCTCGGCCGCGGTCACTCCGAAGCGCTTGGCCAGGACGGCGCCCAGCGCCTTGATCTTCATCTCGCCGAAGCCGGGCAGGCCGGCGAGGTTGGCGCGCAACTCGTCCGTGTCGACGGCATCGGTCCACGCCCGGGCGGCGTCGCCGCCGTACTCGTCCCGCACGCAGACGGCGAGCTCGGACACGCGCTTGGCCATCGAGCCCGGGAAGCGGTGGATCGCCGGCCGCTCGCGGAACACCGGTTCGAGGTCGGCGTCGGCGAGCGTGGCGGGGTCGATCGAGCCCAGGCGCTGGCGCAGCGCGAGCGGGCCCGCGAACGCCTTTTGCACCGACACCTGTTGATCAAGGGCGAAACCGATCAGGAGTGCCATCGGATCGGTGGCGATCAGCTCGTTGGCTTCGTCGTCATCGGTGAAGTGGAGGCGGTCGGGCATGACTCGATCTTAATCCCCTGCGCGAAACCGTCCGGACCGAGCTTTAGCTTGCGCGGGCATGCCGCCGTTGATCACGCGAGAGGAAGCTCTGAGTCTGGGGGAGCTGGAGGACCAGGCCGGGATCGAGGCGCTCGTGCAACGTGCCTGGGAGGCGCGCGTTGCACGATTCGCCGACTCGACCGACATGTGCTCGCTGGTCAATGCCAAATCGGGTGGTTGCGCGGAGGACTGCGGGTTCTGCGCCCAGAGCAAGTACGCCGAGGCCGAGACCCCGATGCACGCGATGATGGAGCCCGAGCAGATCCTCGAGCACGCGCGGGCGGCGGAGGCGGCCGGGGCCCACCGCTTCTGCATGGTCACCCAGGGCCAGGGTTTGTCCAAGCGCGATTTCGAGAAGGTGCTGACCGGCGCGCGCCTGGTCGCCGAGCACACCAACCTGAAGCGCTGCGCTTCGATCGGACACATGTCGGTCGCCCGCGCGCAGGCGCTCAAGGAGGCGGGCATTCAGCGCGTCCACCACAACGTGGAGACCGCCGAGTCCTATTACCCCGAGGTGTCGACCACGGTCCGCTACGAGGGCCGGCTGCGCACGATCGAGGCGGTCCGCGAGGCGGGTCTGGAGACGTGCGTGGGCGGGATCCTGAACCTGGGTGAGACCCGGGAGCAGCGGGTGGAGATGGCGTTCGAGCTCGCCGCCATCAACCCGACCAGCGTGCCCATCAACCTGCTCAACCCTCGCCCCGGGACGAAGTTCGGGGACCGCGAGCCGATGGATCCGTGGGAGGTCGTCAAGTGGATTGCGATCTTCCGCCTGATCCTCCCCGAGGCCCTGTTCCGCCTCTGCGGGGGCCGGGTCGAGAACCTGGGAGAACTGCAGGCGACCGCCATCCGCGCGGGCCTCAACGGAGTGATGATGGGCAACTTCCTGACCACGCTCGGCAACACCCCCGAGCAGGACCGCGGCATGTTTGAAGACCTGGGTCTCAACGTGGCTCCGCAGCCCGACAACGGATCCCATCCCCGCCCCGACAATCGCTCGGGGTGGCTGAGCGGGGAGACGCCCGACCTGATCAGCGCGGCGCTCCACCCAGAGCCCCCGCCACCGGCCGAGCTTGAGATCCGGCTGTGGGATCCCTCGACCCAGCTGCGTTTCGCGGCCAAGCGAACGGTGCCCCCGCGGCCGGACGGGGCCCCGAACCGCGCTTCGAGCGACCCGCCCGCCACCCGTAGCGCGGCATGATCGAGCTCGAGGCGCGTCTGGCCGAGCTCCGGGCCCTGGGCCTGCAGCGGCGGACGCGTCTCGTCAGCGGTCCTCAGGGCCCGCACGTCCTGCTCGACGGCAAGCCCGTCCTGCTCCTCTGCTCCAACAACTACCTCGGCCTGGCCGACCATCCCCGCGTCCGCGACGCCGCGGCCGATGCGGCCATGCGCTGGGGCGTCGGCGCCGGAGCCTCGCGGCTCGTCTCGGGAACGATGACCGTGCATCGACGGCTGGAGGAGCGCCTCGCCGCCTTCAAGCGCCGCGAGAGCGCGCTGCTGTTCGGTTCCGGCTATCTGGCCAACGCGGGCACGATCTCGGCCCTGGCCCGGCCCGGAGATGTGATCTTCTCCGACGAGCTGAACCATGCCTCGATCATCGACGGCTGCCGCCTGTCCCGCGCCGAGGTGTTCGTCTATGACCACTGCGACCCCGAGCATCTCGAATGGGGAATCCTCCGGGCCGAGGGCCGGGGCGCGCTGATCGCGACCGACAGCGTTTTCTCGATGGACGGTGACGTGGCTCCGCTGACCGAGATCGTGGAGTTGGCTCAGCGCTATGGGTTGCGCACACTGGTCGACGAAGCTCACGGCACCGGCACCCTGGGCCCTGGCGGCCGGGGCGCGCTGGCTGAGGCCGGGCTCGAGGACCAGGTCGATGTGATCGTCGGCACGCTCGGTAAATCGCTGGGCTCCTACGGCGCGTTCGTGGCCTGCGACGAAGTGATGACGCGCTACCTGGTCAACGCCGCGCGGACGTTCATCTTCTCCACCGCGTTGCCCCCGCCGGCCGTCGCCGCC
This sequence comes from Solirubrobacteraceae bacterium, assembly GCA_036488625.1. Taxonomy (GTDB): domain Bacteria; phylum Actinomycetota; class Thermoleophilia; order Solirubrobacterales; family Solirubrobacteraceae; genus Palsa-465. The sequence goes on from DASXHG010000414.1 coordinate 2,831, forward strand.
GCGCTGGCGGCCCTCGGACTCCTAGCGGGAGATCCGCGCCGGGTGGAGCGTCTGGCCGCCAACGCGAGGGCGCTGCGCAGCGCGCTCGGAGCCGAGGGCTTCGCCGTCGGCGCCTCGCGAACGCACATCCTGCCGCTGGTCATAGGCGACGCCGGGCAGGCCATGCGGGTCTGCGAGATCGCGCTCAAGCGGGGCGTGTTCGCGCAGGCCATCCGGCCCCCGACCGTCCCCCCGATGACCTCGCGGCTGAGGCTGGCCGTGATGGCCACACACCGCGAGGGCGAGCTCATTGCCGCGGCCCGTACGTTCGCCGACGCCGCCCGGGCGGCCGGCTTCGATCCGCGTTCTCAGGTCGTGCCTTCCCGGGAGGTCGACGAGGCTCCTGAGCCGGAGCCAGCTCGCGCGCTCAGCGCGCCGCCGCCGGTCGCTCGAGCGGGCGTGTTCGACTTCGAGACCAGCGGCCAGACCCGACGCGCGGCCTGAGCGCCGCGCTCCGCGGACGCAAGCCAGAGCCGACCTGAACGCCATGCGGGGCTGCTTTGTCACCGGTACGGACACCGGCGTCGGCAAGTCGGTGCTGACCGCGGCCATCGTCGCCTCACTGCGCGCACACCAGATCCCGCTGCGCGCCGTCAAGCCGGTCATCACCGGCCTCGACGAGGCGCCCGACCCGGTGTGGCCACGCGACCATGAGTTGCTGGCCCGGATGGCCGGCGCCCGGGCACAGGACACGATGCTGGTTGGCTACGGCCCGCCGGTCTCACCGCATCTGGCGGCGGCGCTCGCCGACCGACCGCTCGAGCTCGAGCCGCTCGTGGCCGGGATCCGGGCCGGCGTTGATCCGGGGACCGCGCTGATCGTCGAAGGCGTCGGCGGTCTGCTTGTCCCGCTGTCGGACTCCTCCGACGTCCGCGACCTGGCTGCGGCGCTGGAGCTGCCGGTGGTGATCGCGGCGCGGCCGGGGCTCGGCACGATCAACCACACCTTGCTCACTTTGGAGGCGGCCCGCAGCAGAGGACTCGAGGTGGTCGGGGTGGTGCTGACCCCGTGGCCGGAGCGGCCGAGCGTTCTGGAGCGCTCCAACCACGAGACGATCGCCGGGCTCGGCCACGTCGAGGTGGCCACGCTGGAGTTCGTCGCCGGCCCGGAGCCCGAGGTGCTGGCCGCAGCCGCCGCCGACCTGCCGCTGGCGCGCTGGCTGCACTGAGACAAACCTCTTTCCGACCGGCCGGATATCTAGCTTGGGGCGATGCGCTCCACCGATGACCTGCTCGCCGCCGACCGCACCCACGTCTGGCATCCGTTCACCCAGCAGGAGGGCTGGTGTGAGGACGAGTCCGAAGCCCTCCTGATCGACCGGGCCGAGGGCACCAACCTCTACGACCGGGAGGGATCGGCCTACATCGACGGTGTCTCCTCGCTGTGGTGCAACGTCCACGGTCACCGCCATCCGGCGATCGACGCCGCGATCCGCGCCCAGCTCGACCGGATGGCCCACTCGACGATGCTCGGGCTCGCGCACGAGCCGGCGATCGAACTGGCCGAGCGGCTGACCGCGCTCGCTCCGGCCGGGCTGACCCGCGTGTTCTATTCCGACAGCGGCTCGACCGCGGTCGAGATCGCCCTGAAGATGGCGTTTCAGTGGTGGGCCCAGCGGGGTGAGACACAGCGGACGCGATTCATCGGCCTCCAGGACGCCTACCACGGGGACACGATCGGCTCGGTATCGGTGGGCGGCATCGAGCTCTTTCACTCCCTCTATCACCCGCTCTTGTTCGAGACGCTGAAGGCTCGGTCCGGCGACGGCGACCATCTCGAGGCGCTGCTCGCCGAGCACGGTGACGAGGTCGCGGCCGTGATCATCGAGCCGCTGGTGCAGGGCGCGGCGGGCATCCTGCTGCAGCCCGACGGCTATCTACGCCGCGTCCGGGAGCTGTGCGACCACTACGGCGTGCTGCTGATCTGTGACGAGGTCGCGACCGGGTTCGGACGCACCGGGCCGATGTTCGCCTGCGATAACGAGGGCATCTCGCCGGATCTGATGTGTCTCGGCAAGGGACTCACCGGTGGATACCTGCCCCTCGCCGCCACGCTCAGCACCGAGCGGATCTACGAGGGTTTCCTCGGTCGGGCCGAGGACTCTCGGACGTTCTTCCACGGCCACACCTTCACTGGCAACCCACTGGCCTGCGCGGCGGCGATCGCCACGCTCGAGACATTTGAGCGCGAGCAGACCATCGCCGGTCTGCCAGCCAAGATCGAACTCTTGACGCGTGCCCTGGCCGAGCAGGTAGAGCCGCTGGCAGCGGTGCGCGAGATCCGCCAGCGCGGGTTGATGATCGGCATCGAGCTCGGTGGCGGCAGCGCGGCCGAGCGCCTCGGGCACCAGGTCACCGTCGCCGCGCGGCGGCGAGGCGCGGTGATCCGACCGCTCGGCGACGTCATCGTGCTCATGCCGGCCCCGGCCATGTCGGCGGAGGACCTGTCCCGGCTGGTGGCGATCACCGCCGCTGCGATCGCCGACGTGACCGGCGAGACGAGCCGCTTCGGCGGCGGCCAGGCCCCCGCGCACCGGGTGCCTGAGCGAGCCGGCCAGATCTGAGGGTCCGCGAGGCGGGGGCTACTCGTCGTAGGGAGCGAAGTCCCGCTTGCGGGCTCCGCAGACCGGACAGAACCACGTGTCCGGAATGTCGGCGAACTCGGTTCCGGGGGGAATGCCGCCGTCGGGATCTCCTTCTGCGGGATCGTAGATGAACCCGCAGGATTCACACATGTATTTCACGCGCGCAAGGGTACTCGCTAGGGTCGCCCCGATGACTGCTGATCGACCCGAGCCCGGAGCCGAGCGCAACGACGGCGAGGCGACCGTCCCCCGGCTCGCGGCGACCGTGATCGTGCTCCGCGGAGCCGACCGGACGCTCGAGGTTCTGCTCGCTCAGCGCACCCCCAAAGCCCGCTTCATGGGGGGCGCCTGGGTCTTCCCCGGGGGCGCGGTCAGCGCCGAGGACGGCGAGGGCGAGCAGGCCCTGCGCCGGGCCGGCGCTCGCGAGCTGCAAGAGGAGGCGGGGATCGCCCTGGCCGACCCCGATGAACTGGTCGCCTTCTCGCGCTGGATCACGCCGGCCGAGGTGAAGATCCGCTACGACACCTGGTTCTTCTTGGCCAGCCTGCCCGATGGCGCTGAGCCAGCGATCGACGGTGAAGAGGTCGTCGACGCCCGCTGGTACACGCCCGCCGCCGCGCTGGAGGCGGGCGCTGCCGACCAGATCCTCCTCGTGTTTCCGACCATCAAGCATCTCGAGCGGTTGGCGGGCTTCAAGACGGCCACCGATTTGCTCGAGTACGCCCGCGCACGGAGCGTCCAGCCGGTGCAGCCGCGGGTGGTGGGCTCAGGCGAGCAGGTCCGTATCGTCCTTCCCGGCGAGCCCGGATACGAGCTGTGAACACCAACCGGCGGCCACGATCGTGAGCGCCCAAGAACCTGGAGATGAGCTGTGAGCACTGGCAAGCTGACCGTCGCTGTCACCGGCCCGACGGGGGACATCGGCCGCTCGCTGCTCCGCGCCCTTGACCGTCACCCGGAGGTCGGCCGGATCTCGGCCATGGCCCGGAGCCCGTTTGACCCGGCTGAGGCCGGTCTGAGCAAGACCGAGTATCGCCAGGCCGACGTGCTCGACGCCGACGCGGTGGCCGAGGTGATCGCCGGCGCGGACATCGTCGTGCACCTGGCGTTTGTGATCATCGGTGATCTCAAGCAGACGACGAGCGTGAACCTGCAGGGCTCACGCAACGTGTTCTCGGCCGCGATCGAGTCGGGGGCCAAGCGGCTCATCTACGCCTCGTCGGTGGCCGCGTACGGATTTCATGACGACAACCCCGACCTGCTGACCGAGGACGTGCCCGCCCGGGGCACCCAGCGCCACTACTACTCGGCGCAGAAGGCCGAGCTCGAGGGGGCTCTGTGGGATCTGCTCGACGCCGGCGGGCCCGACGCATACGTGTTCCGGCCCTGCATCGTCGCCGGGCCCGATGCGCTGGCCCTGCTGGAGACGATTCCCTACATCCAGCTCTCAGAGCGGATGCCCTCGGCGGTGCTCCGCGCGCTTGAGTTCATGCCCGCTCTGAAGCCGGTGATCCCGGACCCGGGGGTCCCCTTCCAGCTCGTCCATCACGACGACGTGGCCACCGCCATGGAGGCAGCCGTGCTCGGGCGCGGCGAGCCCGGGGTCTACAACCTCGCTGGTGACGGGACGATGACGATGTCGGACCTGGCGCGGGCGCTGGGCTGGTACAGCGTGCCGGTTCCCGACCTGGCCCTCGGGGCCGCCGCCGAGCTCGTCGCCCGCCTGCCGTTCATGCCCGCCGAGGCGCAGTGGATCGAGAGCCTGCGCCATCCCGTCCTGATGGACACGACCCGCGCCCGCGAGCAACTCGGCTGGCGCCCGGAGCACGACGCCGCCGAGACACTGGAGGCGATGGTGACCGCCGGGCGCTCGGCGTCGCTGATCCGCTAGCTGTAGGACCCGAGGCAGGCGCTCAAGCGCCGCCGTAGGCGACGATCAGGTCGGTCAGCACCCCGACCATGAAACCGGCGCTCAGCATCAGCAGCTCGAGTTCGCGGTAGCCGAACCGGCGCATGCCGTTCCAGACCTCGCCGATCACGAACAGAATCGCGCCGCCGGCCACGGCGTAGAAGGCGACCTCGAGCGCATGGCTGGTCACCTCGTAGCCGAGGATCGAGCCCAAAAAGGTCGGACCGCCGCCGATCAACCCGGCCAGACCCAGCCACTTCCAGGACGGGCGCACGTCACCGAGCGGACCGACGATGCCGAAGCCCTCGGTGGCGTTGTGGAGCGCAAAGCCGATGATCAACACGGTGGCCAGGCTGATGGCTCCGGCGCGCGCCGAGACGCCGATGGCCAGCCCCTCGGCGAAATTGTGCACGCCGATCGCAGCGGCGATCGTCAGGCCGGTGCGAAGCGCGGCGCGCCGCTTGGCCTCCACCTCATCGGCCACGAGGTTTGCGTCGATCCCGGCCAGCGCC
>DASXHG010000029.1:0-6230 GCA_036488625.1 Solirubrobacteraceae bacterium
TACTCGTAAAAACCCCGGCCGGATTTGCGGCCGAGGCGACCGGCGGCGATCGTCCGCACCGTGATCGGCGAGGGGCGCCAGCGCGGCTCGCCAAAGCTCTGCTCGTAGAAGGAGCGGGCGACGTCAAAGCCGACGTCGACGCCGACCAGGTCCATGACCTCAAAGGGACCCATCCGGAACCCGGCGCCCTGGCGCACGGCTCGGTCGATCTCGGACGCGTCGGCGATTCGCTCCTGGAGAAGTTTCAGCGCCTCCAGACCGAAAGGCCGGTTGCAGCGATTGACGATGAAGCCCGGCCCATCGGCGGCGATGATCACCTCCTTGCCCATCGCCTCCCCGACGGCGCGGGCCACCGCCACCGCCCGCTGCGAGGATTGGACCCCGGCCACAACCTCGAGCAGGCGCATCACCGGCGGCGGGTTGAAGAAGTGCATGCCCACCACGCGCGACGCGTCGCCGGCGGCACTGGCCAGCGCGGTGACGAGCAGGGAGGAGGTGTTGGTGGCCAGCACGCACTGATCGCCGACCACCTCGGCCAGGGCCGCAAACAGCTCGCGTTTGAGCTCCAGTCGCTCCGGGGCGGCCTCGATGACCAGGCCGCACGGCGCGAACTCCTCGAGGCTGGCCACGGGTTCGAGTGCGCCCGCGGCGCGCGTCGCCTCCTCCTCGGTCCAGCGCCCCCGTTCTGCGCCGCGTTGCAGCCGGGCACGAATCGCCTCGGCCCCACGTTCGAGGGCGGCCGGGTCGGGATCGTGCAGCAGCGTCCGCGCCCCGGTCCGGGAGGCGAGCTGGGCGATGCCGGCCCCCATCGTCCCGGCTCCGACCACGCCGATGACGTCCGGGACCGCGGCCGCGGCGGGGGCCGGGGATTGCGGCGAATCACTCACCGGGTGGCTCAGGAGGGGACGAGGGCGTTGATCCCGGTCAGTGCGCGTCCGATGATCAGCTTCTGGATCTGGGACGTTCCCTCATACAGCGTCGTCACGCGCACGTCGCGGAAGTAGCGCTCCACGGGGTGGTCGTCGACGTAGCCGGCGCCGCCGTGGACCTGAATCGCGGTATTGGCGCATTTGACCGCGGCCTCAGTGGCGTACAGCTTCGCGATCGATGTCTCGGTCGTGCTGGGCTTGCCCTGGTCCTTCAGGTATCCGGCCCGGTAGACGAGCATGCGCGCGGCGTCGGTCTCGACCTTCATGTCGGCGAGCATCGCCTGTACGAGCTGGAAACTGGCGATCGGGCGCCCGAACTGTTGGCGCTCCTTGGCGTAGTTGACCGATTCCTCCACGCACCCCTGGCAGATCCCCACGCACCCGGCGGCCACGCTGTAGCGGCCGGAATCGAGCGAGGTCATGGCGATCTTGAACCCGTCACCGATCTCCCCCAGGACCGCGCTGTCGGGGACCTCGCAGTCGTTGAGCGAGATCGACGCCGTGTCTGACCCGCGCAACCCCATCTTGTGGTGAATCTCCTGGGTCTCGAAGCCGGCGTTGCCCTCGGTCTCGACCAGGAAACAGGCCAGGCCCCGGTGGGCCTTCTCGGGGTCGGTCTGGGCGAAGATCATCGCCACCTTGGCGTGGTTGCCGAGCGAGATCCACATCTTCGCCCCGTTGATGACCCACCCCGAGTCAGTCTTCTTGGCTCGCGTCCGCTGATTGGCGGCGTCCGAGCCGGTGTCGGGCTCGGTCAGGCCAAAGCAGCCCAACCATTCCCCAGAGCACAGCTTGGGCAGGTAACGCTGCTTCTGCTCCTCGGTCCCCCAGCGCAGGATCGCCGAGCAGACCAGCGAGGTCTGAACCGAGATCACCGTGCGCATGGCCGAGTCGCCGCGGCCTATCTCCTCGACGATCAACCCGTAGGTCAGGTAGTCGAGCCCCGCGCCCCCGTATTCCCGGGGCACGATCGCGCCCAGGTAGCCCTGATCGGCGATCTTGCGCACGAGCTCGACGTCGAAGTGCTCGTTCCGATCGTTCTCCCGGGCCCGGGCGACGATCTCGTTATCGGTGAAGGAGCGCGCCGTTTCCCGGATCAGACGCTGCTCGTCAGTGAGTTCAAAGTCCATGCCGAGAACCTACATCAGCGTCGCCGCGGTCGACGCCTCCGAAACGGCGACGGCCCGGCCCGCCGCGTGGGCAGGACCGGGCCGAGCTGCTTCCGGCGCAGCAGCGCCGAGTGGTCTGCGTCAGCTCCCGGGGAGAGCCGAGACTGGAGGCTGGGTGACATCAACGGTCACGGCCGGCGAGACACCCCCGACGTTGGCTGGGCCGCCGGTGATGCGGGCGCGGAACTGCTTAGCGCCCGCGGACCCGAACGTCCAACCAAACGAGAACGTCGAATCCTGGCGGACCTGGCGCGTCTCGACGCTGTGCCAGTCGCCATCGGCGCCGAGCTTCTGGAGGTAGATCGCGTGACCTGCCTTGTCCGGCGAAACGTTGCCGCTGAACGTGATGTGGCCGCCGACCGTGCTGCTGGTCGAGCTGGCCGTCATCCTGACCGCGTCCTGGACGCCCTCGAACAGCTGGGCCGTGGCGCGCTTGGGCGAGCTGACCGTACGCACCTGATACCACTCGTTCGTCGTGCTCTGCACGGTGAAGCTGTAGCTCCCGGACGAGTCCGTGGGCTTGGACTGTAGCTCGCGGAAATGGCCGTGCCCGGGCTCATGGCTGAACAGCGCGACCATCGTCCCCGGCTCGGGCGTGGTCGTGCTTCCAGGCGCAAACAGCGTCCCGGAGATCGTCGCCGGCGAATCGTCGGTCACGATCGGATCGCTGGTGTTGATCGTGAAGCTCGGCACCTCGGCCTGCTGGATGACGACGCTGACCGGGTCAGATGCCGACGGGATGTTGCGGGCATCCCCTCTGAACAGCACCCGGACATCCCGCGCCCCGGCCGTCCGCCACGCGTAGGCGATCTGGTAGTTGGAGTTGGGGCCGACCACGCCGCGCTTCAGCGTCGTCCAGTCGTCGCTCGAGCCCTTCTGGACCTGGAGAGCGACGACGCTCCCGCCATGATTGGGCGTCAGGTGCCCGGAGAAGATGATCGGGTGGCGGGTCGTGCCCGTGTCACTGCTCGCCGCCAGGCTGACCAACGCCGCCACGCGCTCGTGCACGGTGCGGCTGTGGGTGAGACCAGGACCGCGCACGAACCAGCTGCGGTTGGTCTCCACGACGTTCTCCTGACGTATGAACTCGTACCGACCGGCCTGGTCGGTCTGCGTGCGCCCGATCAGCGAGAAGTTCGGCTGGCCGGCGATGCGGTGGTAGAGCCGGATCAGCCGTCCGCCTTGATGGTCGGCGAGACGCCCGTAGACGAGGACCGCCTCGCCGGCGATGATGCTGTGGGGGACGGCGTGAATGGTCAGTCCGCGGTCCCTCTGTGGGGCCGCGCCGGCGACTGGGGTGATGGCCAGGCCCACGATCGCCGATAGGGCGAGCGCGAGCACGGTGAAGCGAAGACGCATGGAGCCTCCTTACCCTGCTGTTGATTGGCCTCCGCCGGCTTCCGGCCCACCCTTAGCGGTGGCGATTTGTTCGGCTCTGTAAACACCACGTCAGCTCCAGAAGTTGCGTCGACGGGCCGTGCGCGGTCTAGACTTCGCGGTCGTGGATCCGTTCGCAATCGTGATCCTGGGCGCGCTCGCCGCCCTCGTCCTGTGGGTGTGGGTGCTGGGCAAGTACGTTCCCGGCTCCGGCTTGGAGCAACTCGGCATGCGTTCCGCGCGCCAGATCATGGAGGACCGCGAGGAGCTCGAGGCCGAGGACCTCAGCCAGATGATCGCCGCCCATAACGAGCGCCGTAAACGCCGCGGCAAGAGTGAGATCACCGTCGCCGACATCGAGCACCAGGTGATGCAGGACTTCGGCGAGCAGCGCCGCCGGAGCGCCGCCTACCAGGCGGACCTCGAGGTCGACCAGATGCTCGAGGCATCCAATGCCCGGCGTCGGGCCCGCGGCCTGCCCGAGCGCACCCGAGACGACGTCAAGCGCGAGTTCGGCTCGGGCTCTGACTCGACCCCCGGGTCCACCGAGTAGCCGACCCGAGACATGGCGCGGTGCCTGATCGTCGGCTGCGGCTGCCGTGGCCTCGCCCTGGCCGCTGAGCTGCGCGCTCGCGGTCATGCCGTCCGCGGCACCACCCGCGACCCCGCGCGCGGCGCCGAGCTCGAGGCCGCCGGCGTCGAGCCCTACGTCGGCGACCCCGACCGGGTGGCCACGATTGCCCCCGCGTTTGCCCACGCCGGGGTGGTCTGCGTGCTGCTGGGTTCAGCTGAGGGCACCCGCGAGGAGCTCACCGCGCTGCACGGGACCCGCCTGGACATGTTGCTCGAGCGGATGCTCGACACCACCGTGCGCGGCGTGGTCTATGAGTGCGCGGGTTCGATCGATCCGGACCTGCTGGCCGCAGGCGCCGAGCGGGTCCGCCACGCGTGCGAGCGCTCCTTGATCCCGTTCGTGCTCCTCGACGTCGACCCGGCGGAGCGCGACGCGTGGCTGGCGGCGGCGGTGGCCGGGGTGCAGCGAATTCTGAGCTAGACCCGCGGGTCGGAAATTCGTCGGGCGCTAGAGGCGTCCGGCCGTGCCGGCGGAGTCGAGCAGGGGGCCCACGCGATCGAACAGGTCGGCCAGGATCCGCGCCGTCGCGCCCCAGATCAGCTTCTCGTCAACGACGTAGGTGTCGGTCCGGATCGGGAGTCCGCGGCGGAGCAGACGGCGGCGGCCGTAGCCGGCGCGCACGTCAGCGAGCCGCCACTCGAGCACCTCGGCCACCTCGCGCGGGCTGAGTGTCCACGCCTGACCGGCCTCGATCAGGCCGACGAATGGATAGACGGCATAGCCGGTGGCGATCGTCGGCGTGGGCTGCAGCGCGCCAATCACGTTGACGGCATCTGGCTCGAGCCCGATCTCCTCCTGGGTCTCGCGCAGCGCGGTGAACAACAGGTCTGGGTCGGTGTCGTCCCGCCGCCCACCCGGAAATGAGATTTCGCCGGCGTGCCGGCGCAGGTCCTCGCGCCGCTGAGTGAAGACGGCGTGGAGCTCGCCGTCGTCAACGTAGAGGGCGACCAGCACGGCGGCGTCGGTGCCGCCCCGCACGTCGAGATCGATCGCCTGCTCGGGACTCAGCAACACCCGTTCGAGCTCCTGCCGGACGGTGCGCGTGGTCAGCGGCACGGACGTGACGCAGCTATGCGAGCGGGTTGAACAGCAGCCCGGTCCCGACCTTGGGCACGAAGTAGGTCGACTTGGGGGGCATGCTTTCGCCGGCGGCCGCGACCTCATGAACCCGCTCGATCGGAGTCGGAGCCATGAAGAAGGCGGCGTCATAGCTGGCGTCCTCGATCAACTCCAGGGCCTGGTCGAAGTCCCGCGCGTAGCCCAGCCCGTTGAGCTCGTCGATGTCCTCATCACTCATCCCCAGCGTGCCCTTGAGGATCAATGCCTCGAGCACGGCCGTGTCGAGCCGGCGGTAGGGCTCGGCGTGGTCGGCCAGCGCGGCATCGGCGATGGCCTGGTCCTTCAAAGTGAGCATGTACGGGCGCTTGAAGTGCGAGTCGATGTAGCCGATGCGGACCGTGTCGCCGGCCGCCGGGGCCAGCTGAGCCTTATCCGCGAGCGGCTCGATCTCGAAGTCCCGGCGCAGAGTGGTCGCCAGCGCCTCGTGCTGCTCGGAGGTGAGGCCGCGGACCAGGCGGTGGGTCGGAAACACGGTCAGCCCGGGATCCTGCAGTGAGACCAGGCACATCAGCACGTAGCGGTGGGGCCCCTCGCCGCCGATCTCCTCGGCGTACACGCGCGCGGTCTCGTAGCGATGATGGCCGTCGGCGATCAACAGCTCGGTGCCGGCCAGGGCCTCGGTGACGCTGGCGATCGCCGCCTCATCCTCGACGCGGCCAAGATGGTTGACCGTGCCGTCGGCGTCGGTCGTCTGGGCGATCGGCTGCGAGCTGGCCAGGGCCTGCTCGGCGGTGCCGGCGGGGTCGGAGTAGAGCGAGAAGATGGGGGACAGGTTGGCCCGCGTGGCCCGGGTCAGCCGCAGCCGGTCCTCCTTGGGGCCCGGGTGCGTGCGCTCGTGAGGCCGGACCTTCCCCGGGCCGTAGTCCTCGATCCGCACCCGCGCGAAGAAGCCCCTTCGCGTCCGGTGCCGGCCGTCGGGGCCGGTGTAGTCCTGGGCCAGAGTCCAGAGGGCGGGCTTGTCGTCCTGGACGATCACGCCCTCCTGGCGCCAGCTCTGGAGCT
>DASXHG010000155.1:0-2123 GCA_036488625.1 Solirubrobacteraceae bacterium
AGAAGGTCAAGTCGCTGACCGGCAAGGAGCCGCACCGCGGCGTCAACCCGGATGAGGTCGTGGCCGTTGGGGCCGCGATTCAGGCCGGCGTCCTGGCCGGTGACGTCAAGGACGTCCTGCTCCTCGACGTGACCCCGCTGACCCTCGGCATCGAGACCAAGGGCGGCGTGATGACCAAGCTCATCGAGCGCAACACGACCATCCCGACCCGCAAGTCCGAGGTCTTCTCGACCGCGGAGGACAACCAGCCGAGCGTGGAGATCCACGTCCTGCAGGGCGAGCGCGAGATGGCCAACTACAACAAGTCGCTGGGCAAGTTCCAGCTCACCGGCATCCCGCCGGCGCCGCGAGGCATCCCGCAGATCGAGGTCGCTTTCGACATCGACGCCAACGGCATCCTCAACGTGTCGGCCAAGGATCTGGGCACCAGCAAGGAGCAGAAGATCGAGATCCGCTCGGGCTCCGGCCTCTCCGAGGACGAGATCAAGCGGATGGTCACCGACGCCGAGGCCCACGCCGAGGACGACAAGCGCCAGCGCGAGCTGGCCGAGGCCCGCAACAACGGTGAGAACGCCGCCTACCAGGCCGAGCGTCAGCTCACCGAGCTCGGTGACTCGGTCGACTCGGCATCCAAGGATCAGATCGAAGCGGCCATCAAGGATGTCCGCGAGTCCCTGACCTCCGAGGATGCGGCGGCCATCACGGCCAAGACCGATGCCCTGAACACCGCCTTCCACAAGGTCTCTGAGGCCATGTACCAGAAGGCTCAGGAGCAGGCCGCGGCCGGTGGCAATGGCTCCGCTGACGGTGGCACCGAGTCCGCCAACGGCGGTGGCGCCGAAGAGGATGTCGTGGATGCCGAAGTTGTTGACGAGGGCAAGTAATGGGGTCCTCTGATTCCCGTATTGCCGACACCCCGGAGGTGGCTGAGGCCGGCTCCGGGGAGCCGTCCGCCCCGGAGCCGAAAAAGAACGATTCGGCTCCCGGGACGGACGGGACCCCGTCGCCTGCGCCCAAGCCTTCGGTGCCGGCCGGAGAGCCCGAGGCTCCTGTCGGCCCCGCCACCACTCCGAAGGAGGAAGGGCAGGAGCCCGAGGCCGCTCTGCAGGACGGCGATATCGCAGCCCTGATTGCCAAGGCTCAGAAGGCCGATGAGTATCTGGAGCTCGCCCAGCGCACGCGGGCGGAGTTTGAGAACTACCGCCGGCGGACGGCGCGCGACGCGGCGGTCGCTCAGGAGCGGGGCGTGAACAAGCTCGCGCTCGAGCTGCTGCCGGCGATCGACAACCTCGACCGAGCGCTGGCCCATGCCGACAGCGTGGAGGCTGAGAACGGCGACGCGTCGCTGGTGCACGGGATCAAGCACGTGCACGCCGACGTGCTGGCGGCGCTCAAGCGGGCCGGCATCGAGCCGTTCTCGCCCGAGGGCGAGCCGTTCGATCCCCAGTTCCACGAGGCCGTTGCCCAGCAGCCCCAGGAGGGGGCGGCGCCGGGCACAGTGGTCGAGGTCTACCAGCGCGGCTACCGCCGGGGCGAAAGTGTCCTGCGGCCGGCCCGCGTCGTGGTGGCGGGCTAACCGAGGCCCACCTGTGGCTGACCGTCCCGACTACTACAAGGTCCTGGGGGTAGGCAAGAACGCCTCTGAGGCCGAGATCAAGAAGGCCTACCGCAAGCTGGCCCGCCAGTACCACCCGGACACCAACCCGGGCAACAAGCGGGCCGAGGAGCGCTTCAAGGAGATCTCCCAGGCCCACGACGTGCTGTCAGACGCCGATAAACGCAAGGCCTATGACCGCGGCGGCGGCCCGTTCGGCTTCAACATGCCCGGCGGCTTCGATCCCAGCTCGTTCAGCGGCGGCTTCGGCGACATCCTGTCTGATCTGTTCGGTCGGGCCGGCGGTGCCGCGGGCCGCGGCGGCGGGACGGGCGGCGCCGGATCGATGCGCGGGGGCGCCCAGCCGCGCCAGGCGCGCGGCCGCGACCTCGAGACCGAGGTCTCGTTGAGCTTTGACCAGGCGGTGGGCGGCGCCCAGGTTCCGCTTGCCGTCCCCACCTCGCAACCGTGCCCGACGTGTCAGGGCTCGGGCGCCAAGCCGGGCACGGTGCCGCGTGTGTGTCCGGTC
>DASXHG010000165.1:0-5622 GCA_036488625.1 Solirubrobacteraceae bacterium
CCGGGCCGGGCCGAGGCAGCGACCAGACGCCTGAGCACACCCTCGGGCTTCTGGGTCGGATAGCCGGTCTTCTCGGCGCCGTTGGTGGGCACGATCGTGTGAAACCAGACGTCGGTGGGGCGCTTGCCCCGGGCCGCCTTCTCGGCCCCGACCAGGCCCGGTGCCATGTACGGCTCGCGCTCGACCGCATCGGCGTCGAAGTGATGGCCGCCCGGCGTCCTCACGTAGGCCAGGATCGTGTCGTGCTTGGCCGGCCAGCGGCGGCGCGGCTTGGCGCCGTAGTCATAGGCCCAGATGATCTCGTTCAGGAATGCCTCGCGCCCGAAGATCTCGTCCAGCAGGAGCTTGCAGTAATGGGCCTCGCGGTAGTCGATGTGGAAATAGAGCGTCCCGTGCGGGGCGAGCAGCTCGCGAGCCCGGGCCAGACGCGGCTCGAGAAAGGCCAGGTAGTCGGCGAAGCGGTCGTCGTAGCTGAGCGAGCTGAGCAGGCGCGAGCGGTACCGGCGCCCACCGAATCCCACCCGCGACGCCTCGGCATCGGCGGTCACGCTCATCGTGTGCCGGGCTTGGGGGCGACCCGTGTTAAACGGCGGGTCCATGTAGATCAGGTCGAATCGCGCACTGGGCAACCGCTCGAGGGCGAGCTGGTTGTCCCCGCAAATGACCAGATCCTCATCCAGGACGACCGGATCGTGGCTCGCCTGAATGCGCATTCGCTCCAAAAGTACCGCCTGCTTCGGCTACGCCCCGGCTGTCTTGACCTTTTACTTACACCATCAGCCGCTAGGATTTGGCTCGGTGGTTTCCGACCTCTCAGACCGCCTGCGCAGTTCTGCGCTGGCACGCAAGATCACGAAGTACGCGATCGGCTCGGTCATCGCCCTGGCGACGAGCGTCGTCGTGTTTGCGGTCCTGTACGTCATGCACGTCTCCACGACGTGGTGCTCGATCGCTGCGTTCATCGCCGGCGCCCTGCCCAACTGGGTGCTCAACCGCCGCTGGGCGTGGAAGGTACGCGGCCGGGTGAACTTCTGGCGCGAGGTGTTCGCCTACGTGATCATCTCGGTGCTCGTGCTCGTCGCCTCGTCGGCGGCCACGGGCTGGATGTCAGAGCAGGTCGACGGGATCGCTCCCGGCCACGGTATCCGCGTGGTCCTGGTTACCGCCGCCTACGTGGCGGTGCAGGCGTTCTTCTTCGCGGCCAAGTTCGTGGTCTACGAACACTGGGTGTTCGCCGGCCGCTCGCGCCTGCGCGCCGCCGTGCGATCCCGCCACCAGGTGTGGACCGCCGCGCGGGCGAACCGCACCCCGTAGCCGAAGTTCCCGCCCTTCTTGGTGCCGGTCGCGTGCTGGCCGCGGTCGCGCATCGTCGTCGGCACCTCGGCCAGGCGATAGCCGTTCAGTGCTGCGGAGATCTGCAGCTCGGACGCTTGGTACTGGGGCTGCTCGAGCGTGACCGCCCCGGTCACCTCGGAGCGCATGGCCCGCAGACCGCAGGCCGGGTCGGTGACGCGCTGGCGCACCAGGAGCGTGATCAAGGCGCCGAACACGATCACGCCGGCGTGGCGGGTGGCGTCGGTGGTCAGCTCATTACCGAGCCGCCGCGAGCCGGACACGAAGTCGGCGCGGTCGGCCAGAATCGGCTCGATCACCTTGGCGATCTCGCCCGCCTCGTACTGACCGTCGGCGTCGATCGTGACGATGATCTGAGCGCCCCGGGCCCGGGCCAGCCAGTAGCCGAGGCGCAGAGCGGCGCCCTGGCCGCGGTTGACGGGGACGTCGCAGACCAGCGCGCCGGACTCCAGCGCCTTGGCGGCGGTGGCATCCTTGGCGCCGTCGACGACGACGATCACCTCGGTGGCCAATCCGGCCGCCTCGCGCGGGATGTCGGCGATCACGTCGGCGACGGTCGGCTCCTCGTTGTAGGCCGGGATCACGATCGCCAACGGCGCGCCCGCGCCGGGTGTGTGGGTGGCCAGGAACTCCTCCGCAGCGCCACGCTCGGCCGGCTCGAGGCGCGCGTACTCCTCGGCGCTGACGACGGAGTTGGGCTCGACTGCGGTCACGACTTGCCTCCGGCGGCCAGCGGAGCCTCGATGTCGGCCGCGGACCACTCCTCCCAGACCCCGATCAGGCCCTGGTCGAGATCGGGGTATTGGGGTGACCAGCCCGCCGCGTGGGCGCGGCTGGGATCGACGATCACGGCCGGCATCTCGCCCGCCTTGGCGGGACCGTGGCGGACGTCGATCTCCGCTCCGGTGACATCACGCACGGCATCGATCACCTCGAGCACGGACAGCGACGTGCCGGAACCGATCACCGTCGGCCCCGCCCACTCGTCGCTGGTCAGGCCGAGCCGCATCGCGGCCACGACATCGTCGACGTGGACGTAGTCACGAACCTGCTGTCCGTCTCCGTAGACCTCGAAGGTCGTCCCGAGGCGAATGCACCGCATCAAGCGGGCGATGATGCTGTCCTTGGCCTGCATGCCAGGCCCGTACACGTTGGTGAGGCGAATGCACGCGCAGCGCACGCCGTAGGAGGCCGTGTAGGCCGACATCAACATCTCGCCTGCGGCCTTGGTCGCACCGTACGGGGTTAGCGGGTTGAGCACCGCCGCCTCGGAGATCTTGGGGGCCTGCATCGGCCCGGTCACGGCGTTGGTGGAGGCAAACGCCAACGAGGTGACGCCCGCCGTCTTGGCCGCCTCGAGCACCTGGTTGGTCCCGGCGACGTTGGTGCTGAAGGTGAGCTCGGGCTGCTCGATTGAGCGCAGCACCGAGGTGACCGCGGCCAGGTGAACGACGGAGTCAAAACCGCCGTCGAAGGCCCGGGCCAGGACCTCGGGGTCGGCGATATCGCCGATGACCACGTCGACGCTGGAATCGGGATGGGCCTGAAGATCGACAACGCGGATCTCCGCCCCATCGCCGGCCAGCGTTGACACGACGCGGCGGCCGATGAAACCCGACCCGCCTGTGACCAGGATCCGGCGGCCGGCCAGTGGACGTTCTGCGGACGCTCCCGACGTTGACGTGCTCACTGGTTTTGGGCCCGACTGGGGGTTCGGTTCATGGCGACGCTCCAATACCTTGCTGCACTCGAGAAACCCTGAGTGCCTGCGGCGGCCCGCAGCGTTGATCGATCTGGCCTGCAGCGGCCCTCGGGCCCGGCCGCAGGCGCACGAGAATACCCAACCGGGGGGCGGGGTGGCCGAGGATAGGCGATCGGCGAACGCCCGCGGCAGACGGTGAGAAGGCCCGCCCGGCATCGCTGATAATTTCGCCCTGCCGTGTCCGAGCAAACGCTTCATGCGCGCGGAACGTTCGGAAGCGGCCGGCCCGGCGCCGTGAGCCTGCGCGCCGGTCGGGCTCGGACGAGCCGGCTGGCCTATCGCTGGCGCTGGCCACTCGGAGCCCTGGCCCTCCTGGTCGTCTCCGCGCTGATCGTTCTGTGGGCCCGGGTTCGCCCCGGTTTTGACCCCTACGGCTGGCTCGTATGGGGCCATCTCACCCTGCACGGAAAGCTCGACACCAACGGCGCCCCGTCCTGGAAGCCGCTGCCCTATCTGTTCACGCTCCCCTACGCCGTGATCGGGCGCCACGCGGTCTACCTGTGGATGACGACGGCGTTCGCGATCTCGCTCAGCGGGGTCGTGTTCGCGTGGCGGGTGGCCTTTGCCCTGGTCGCCGCCCCGGGAGAGCGCCGCTACGCCGCCTACGCCGCCGGTCTGACCGCTGCCGTCGCCCTGCTCGGCATCCAGGACTTCCCCCATGCTGTCCTCAGCGCCGAGTCCGACACGATGGTCGTCGCCCTGTGCCTGGCCGGGATCGACGGCATTCTGCAACGCCGTTACCGGTGGGCATTCTGGGCGTGGTGGCTCGCCGCCCTCGGCCGCCCCGAGGTGTGGGCGCCGCTCGGTCTCTACGTCCTCTGGGCCTGGCGCGCCCAGCCGCGCATGCGCGTCCAGATGACCGGCGGTGTGATCCTGATCCCGCTGCTCTGGTTCGGGATCCCGGCCCTGACCTCCCACAGCCCGTTCTCCGCCGCCACCCTGGCCGAGAAATCTCCGCGGCGGATACACGGCAACAAGATCACGGGCACGATCTCGCGTTTTTTGAGTCTGAATCCAACCGTGGTCAAGGTGGCCGCCGGACTGGCCGTGGTGCTGGCCGTGATCCGCCGCGACCGGCCCGTACTCCTGCTCACCGGCGGGGTGGTCCTATGGGTCGCGGTCGAGGCCGCCTTCGCCCTGCACGGCTGGTCGGCGGTGTCGCGCTACCTGTACGAGGCGGCGGCCGGGGTCGGGGTGCTGGCCGGAGTGGCCGTCGGTCGGGTAATCCTGGAGCTCCCCGACGCCGCCCGGCGCCTCAGGCCCGGGGCCCGCGTCGCTACCGTCGGCGGCGTGGCCGCGCTCGTGGCCGTCGCCGCGTTTGCCGTGTCACTGGTGCCGGTGATCCACAGCCGGATCGTGGCCGAGGGCAAGGACCTCCGCGGACAGCGCACGCGGACCAGATACATAGACCTGCTCGCCAGTGGCGTCGCTCACCTCGGCGGCGCTCGCATCCTGGCCTGCGGACAGCCCCAGATCGGGATTGGCTGGCAGAGCATTCTCGCCTGGCAGCTGGGGACCAACGTCGGCGTTCTCTACTTCTCGCGCCGGCATGAGATCGAGCACCCGCATCCGATCGTGAACATGTACCCCCACTCCTACGGCTGGCAGTTCTTCCCCAGCGACTGGACCAACCCGACCCAGGCGGCCCGCTGCCGCGGGCTCGGCTACCGGACATGAGCATGCGAGCACGTTCGCGATCCGCGCAGCGGGGCCGGGCCCGGCTGGCCGGCGTGTTGCTCGTCATCGTCGTCGCCGTTGCGGTGATCATCTCCAGTGAGAACGGGAGCATCGCGCCACCGCCCCGCGGCGGCGCGGCCCTGGGCGCGGCCGCCGGCGACCCGTTTGCCTACCGCAACCGCGAGGAGGGCGACTTCGTCGCTCGGGCCACGGCGGGCGAGGCCCACGCCCTCTTTGCCCAGAGCCCGGGCGGCGTTCTCGCCACCGCCCAGCGGGTCGCCGGCTACCGGATGCTGATCAACCGGGCCACAGCCGGCACGAACATCGATCCCGACCTGCTGGAGGCGCTCGTCTTCGTCGAGAGCGCGGGCCGGCCACAGGTCATCGCAGGGTCCGATCCCGCAAACGCCGCCGGCCTCACCCAGATCCTGGCCGCGACCGGCCAGTCGCTGCTGGGCATGAATATCGATCTGGCCAGCAGCCGCAGGCTCACCCGGCAGATCGACGCCGTGGCCGCGGGGACGCGGAGTGGTCCGCTGGCGCCCCTGTTGGCTCGCCGGGCGGCGGCTGACCCGCGCTTCAATCCCCCGGCGGAGCTGGCCGCCACCGTCCGCTACCTCGCCTACGCGCAGCGTCAGTTCGGCCGTCCCGACCTGGCCATCGAGTCCTACCACATGGGAATCGGCAACCTGCGCCAGGTCCTGGCCGACTACGACGGCGGCCAGGCCGTCCCCTACGCCCAGCTGTACTTCGACACCGCACCCGATCACCATGCGACGGCCTACAACCTGCTGGCCGGGTTCAGCGACGACTCGTCGCTGTACTACTGG
>DASXHG010000182.1:0-7498 GCA_036488625.1 Solirubrobacteraceae bacterium
CCTCGAGGTCCGCTCGCGCATGGCCGGCCGGTGGGTCATGTCAACGATCCAGATGACCTTCGCCATCCAGCCGGCGATCGTCTACTGGCTCGCCGGCCAGAGCTTTCTGGGCCAGGGGATCACGATCGGCACCGTCGTCGCTTTCACCACGTTGCAGACCCGGCTGCTGTTCCCGATCCAGTCATTGCTCAACGTCGGCACCGACGTCGAAGCCTCGATGGCGCTGTTTGACCGCATCTTTGAGTACCTCGATCTGCCGGTTGACATCGTCGAGGCCGAGCACCCGGTCGAGCTCCGCCCCGACGAGGTGCTGGGCGAGGTGCGTCTCGAGCACGTCTCCTTCCGCTACGGAAGCGGCGAGGACGACCCGTGGACGCTGCGCGACATCAACCTCGACGTGCCCGCCGGCACGCGCACGGCGATCGTCGGTGAAACCGGCTCGGGCAAGACCACGCTCGGCTACCTCGTCGCTCGCCTCTACGAGCCCCAGCAGGGCCGGGTGACGATCGACGGTGTCGATGTCCGCAACGCCTCGCTGACGTCACTCGCGGCGACCGTCGGAGTGGTCTCCCAGGAGACGTATCTATTTCATGCCAGCGTGCGCGAGAACCTGCGCTTCGCCCGGCCCGACGCGTCCGACGAAGAGGTCGAGGCGGCGGCGCGAACCGCCCGCATCCACGATCTCATCGCCTCGCTTCCCGATGGCTACGACACGATTGTCGGCGAACGCGGCTACCGGTTCTCCGGCGGGGAGAAGCAGCGCATGGCGATCGCTCGGACCGTGCTGCGCAATCCACCGGTCCTCGTTCTCGACGAGGCCACGTCTTCACTTGACACCCAGACCGAGTACGCGGTTCAGGCTGAGCTCGAGCGGCTGGCCGAGGGCCGGACGACGCTGACCATCGCCCACCGGCTGTCCACGATCAGAGATGCCGAGCAGATCGTGGTCCTCGACAAGGGACGGATCGTCGAGCGCGGCACGCACACGGAGTTGCTTGACGCAGGTGGTCACTATGCCGGGCTCGTCGCCCGCGACGTGACCGAAGAACCAGTCTGAACCCGGACCCGGTGAGGCAGAGTGCAGCGATGGTCCGGACGCCGTCACGCGTCCGGACCACCGCGTGTGTCCCCCCGCCTAAGAGCCACCCACGGTCCTGTCCAGGCGCCACGTGCGCCCCCCGTTCTTGGTGACGTACTGCCAGGTCGTGCCCCTCGTGCTGCCGGTCGCCATCCCGTCGACGAATCCGACCAGGTGGCCCCTGAAGTTCCGCGTCACGGCCATCGGGAGGCCGTCAAACAGGGCGCGGTACCAGTGCGCGCCGCCGTCGGTGGTGGCGTCGATCACCTGACCTCCGCCGTAGGCGAAGATCGTCCGCCGGTTGGCGGCGCCGAGGTTGACGACCACGAGCGGGGCCTGGGCGGCGTTGAGGTGCAGCGCCGGGCTATCCGTGCGCCACGTCCGGCCTCCGTTTGTGGTCGCGGCCGAGTACTGGGCTTGGCCGACGCTGGCCAGGGCAAAGCCATGCCTGGCGTCGACGAAGGTGCGGATGCCCAGCGATGAGTGGCCCACCCTCGAGCCCTTGGCCAAGGTGCCGGGCGGGCGCGTGATCAGCGCTCCATTGACCGTGTTCTGGGGCACGGCCGCGGAGTGGCCGGTGACGGCCGTCGCGGCCGCCGCGCCGAGCGCCAAGCCCACCACGACCGTGGTGACGCCCAGTGCTGAACGTGTGCCTGCGTGACGCCAGACGTGTGGCATGTACTTCTCCTCTCGGTACCGCGCCTTCCCGCGGCGCAGTCTTCCATGCTCGGCGCGCCGCGCCTAGAGCCCGAGGATCGAGCAACGAACGTTGCACCGGCTTGCGCATCAGCTGCAGGCGGCAACCTCTACCAAACCTCACCGCCGCGCCGGCGTTCTTGCCCGAACGGCGCGCTCTTACCCGGGCACGGCGACCGCGGGGTCAGGCCGGCGGGCCGGCTCACGCTCTGGTCGCTCCTCCGCGTCTGCGCTCGCCGCCGGGGGTCGGCGCAGGTTTCGGGCCGGGATCAGCGTCAGCAGCATCAGCACGCCCAGTCCGACCAGGGCCACGGCGTCGCTGGAGGCCTGGGAAACGACCGCCGCCGCCGGGGCGCCGATCGTCTCTCCGGCCGCGTAGGCGAGGTTGAACAGCGTCGAGGTCACGACCAGGGCGATGCCCAGGTGCTCGGCGGAGTCGGTCATGGTCGAGACGGCCGGAATCATGTAACCGGTCATCGGACCGCCCAGCGCGACCACGGCCACGATCACCAGCAGCGCCGGTGAGTGGGGGAGGGCGAGGGCGGGGATCAGGATGGCGCTGAGCAGCAGGCCGATCGTGATCGGCGGCCGCGGTCCGTGCCGGTCGGTCGCCCGTCCGATCATCGTCGACAGCGCGGTGCTGAGCGCGGCCGCGCCCAGGAAGGCGACGCCGATGAGCAGCGCTGACGCGCCGAACCGGGCCAGGCGCAGCGGCAACAGCGCGTTGGTTGCGCCGATCGTCATCGCCTCGAGCAGGATCATCCAGCCGCCCAGGAACAATCCTCTCGCCGCGGGTGAGCGCAGCGCCGGACGTGAGCCCTTGATCGGGAGCGTCTCCCTGAGCGGGGTCGGGTGGGGCTGTGCCCGGACCCAGGCGGCCAGGCCGAGCGAGATGAAGCCCACGGCCGAAAACACCAGCGCGGTGCTCGTGGCCACCGCGATCGTGCCCAGCAGCGGGCCGATCAGAGTGCCCAGCGTGGCCGCTCCGATCACCGAGCCGAGCGTCGCCCCGCGCTGGGCCACCGGGGTCACGGCGATCACCCAGGTCAGGGCGCCGCCCCAGATGAGGCCGCAGGCGACCCCCTGGACCGCGCGCAGCAGGTCAAGGCTGGTCAGGCTGGCGGCGAAGCCAAACCCGGCCACCGCGAAGGCGAACACGACCAGTCCGATCAGGGTCGTGCGGCACACGCCCAGCCGGGCCGCGATCCATCCGCCGAGGACGGAACCGGGGAGCAGGCCGAGCGTGTAGGCGGCGGCGAGCAGACCCACGGCCGGCTTGCCGGCGTGCAGCGTCTTGGCGTAATGGGGGAGAACCGGGGTGACCGCGGAGTACAGGGCGGACTCGAATAGGAGCAGCACCCGGACCAGTCCCACGGTCCCGCCGAACGCCTTGTCCAGAGCGGCTCTCATGACGTCCCCACCAGGGAGCGCCCAAGCCGGACCAGGGGGGCCTGAAGATCGGCGTCGTGTCCGGTCGCGAGCTGTGTGATCAGCAGACCGTCGGCGGCGGCGAGCAGCAGCTCGGCGTCGTCGTGCGGCTGGCTCGATCCGGCCCGCTCGAGCAGGGCGCCGATCGTGTCCAGGTAGGCCTGGGTCCAATCCTCGGCGACCGCGCGCAGCGCGGGGCGGCGGGCCGCCTCCAGCAGCAGCGCGTAGGTGGTGATGAGCGACGTCCGAACCGGCTCGGTCGGCGTGAGGATCGCGTCGATCGCGAGCACGACCGGATCGGCGGAGTCGGGCGCGCTCGCGACATCGTCTCGGAGGCGGGCGATGTCGCGTTTTGCCGCGAGCTCCAGCGCCGCGGTGAGCAGATGCTCCTTTGACTTGAACCAGTAGGTGGTCGAGGCCAGCGGCAGCTCGGCCACCTCGGCCACCCGGCGATGGGTGACGGCATCGGTCCCGGACTCGGCCACGATCAACAGCACGGCGTCGAGCAGCGCCTCGCGGCGGGCGGCGCCGCGCGGGCGGGCCTGGTCGGGCTTGCCCGTGGTGGGGGCTATCGGGGTCGAAGGAACCATTGGTACAAGTGTACCAATGGGTGGTACATATGTACCGAAATCGGTCCGGCTGGCGGAGGCGCCCCGGCGCGCGCGCCGCCGCTAGCCGGTGACCGGCTCGGGCAGGCCGGCGCCGCCCCGATCCTCGACCGGGGCGGGACTCGACCGCCCCTCCACGTTCAGGTGCGGGAGCAACCGGTCAAGCCAGGCCGGGAGCCACCAGTTGCGGTCGCCGATCATCATCATCAGCGCCGGCACCAGAACCGAGCGCACGATCAGCGCGTCGAGGAATACCGCCGAGGCCAGCCCGACTCCGAACAGCTCGATGATGCGTTCGCCGCCGAGAATGAAGGAGGCGAACACCAACACCATGATCGCGGCCGCGGCGGTGATCGTCCGCCCCGTGGCCGCCAGTCCGTGAGCGACCGCCTCGCGGTTGTCGCGCCGCCGGTGCCACTCCTCATAGACACGGCTGATGAGGAACACCTCGTAGTCCATCGAGAGCCCGAACAGGATCGGGAACATGAGGACCGGAACGAACGTCTCGATCGGCCCCGTTGTCCCGCCCAGCCAGCCCTTCTGGAAGATGGCGGTGACGACGCCGAAGGCAGCCCCGGCCGACAGCAGGTTCATGACCGCGGCAGTGAGCGGGATGACCAGGCTGCGGAACACCGCCATCAACAGCAGGAAGCTGAGCAGGACCACGATCCCGATGAACAGGGGCAGCTTCGCCGACAAGATGCGACTGAAGTCCTCGAAGATCGCCGTCGTGCCGCCGACCAAGACATGCAGGCCGGTGCCCTTCGTGGCCGCCGGGATCACCGAACCGCGGACGTGATCGAGCAGATCCGTGGTCGAAGCTGCCTGCGGCGAGCCCTTCGGATACACCCGGGCGATGGCCACCGTCGGCCGGCCGTGGCCGGGGGCGAGGACGGCCACGGGAGTCGCGCCGACGACCCCGGGGGTGCTCGCGACGGCGTTCTTGGTCCGGTTGAACGCCGCCAGCTGGGCCGGACTGTTGATCTGGGCGACCAGCTGGAGCGGGCCGTTGTAGCCGGGGCCGAAGCCCTTGGCGAGCAGATCGTAGGCCTTGCGGGTGGTGGTGCTACTCGGGTCCGTGCCGGCATCGGCCGAGCCCAGGCGCAAGGAGAAGAACGGGATCGCGATGATGATCATGACCAGCGCCGCCGCGCCCGCGAACAGCGCCGGACGACGGCTGATCGCGTGCGTCCAGCGCACCCACAGAGGCGACTCGACGTTGACCGTGAACTTGCCCTCCTTCAGGGCGCGGCGCTCGCGGCGCCGTGGCACGAGCCCGCCGAGGATGCCGAGCAGCGCCGGCAGCAAGGTCAGCGCCGCGATGACCGTGAAGGCCACGGTGACCGCGGCGGCGATGGCCACGCCGTACAGGAAGCTGACGCCGAGCGCGAACATGCCGAGCATCGCGATGCAGACGATCAGGCCCGCGAACAGGACGGCCCGCCCCGAGGTGTCGATCGCCTCGACCACGGCCATCTCGCGGGTCAGGCCCCGGCTCAGGGCCTGCTTGTAACGGGTCACGATGAACAGCGCGTAGTCGACGCCGACCCCGAGCCCGATCAGTAGCGCGAGCTCGTTGGAGAAGGTGGCGATGTTGATCACGTGCGAGAGCAACCCGACCACCGCCGTGCCCGAACCGAGCGACACGCCGGCGGTGATCAGCGGCAGGAGCATGGCCACGAACGAGCCGAACACGATGAAGAGCACGACCGCCGCGGCCAGGAAGCCGAACTGGAGGCCGGCGCCCTGGTTGTTGGTGTTGCCGGCCTCGGCAATGTTGCCCTCGGCCTCGAACTCCACCTGACTGTTCGAGGCGGATGTGATCGTGTTGACGAACTTGCGGGCCTGCGCCGCCGTTATCCGGTTCTGGTTCGCGGCGTTGGTGAAGGTCACGTTGGCGAAAGCGATCTGCCCGTTGGGGGCGATCTGTTTGCTACCGGCCGCCGTGTAGGGCGAGGCCACGGTCGAGACGTCGGGCAGCGTGGTCAGCTTCTGGAACAGGGCCTGGGCACGGGCGCGCACCGCGGGATCGGTGACCTTGCCCTGCTTGACGGCGATTACGAGCTGGTCGGTCTCGCCCGCGGCGCGGGGCGACGAGCGCTGCAGCAGCCGAATGGCGTCGAAGCTGCCGGTGTGGGGAAGCTTGAAGTTATCCGTGTAGGCGCTTCCGGCCGCCGTATGGATCCCGACCAGGGCAATCAGAGCCGCGATCCAACTCACGACCGTTATCCATCGATGTCTAAAGCACCAGCTGGCTAGTTTTCGCATGCCTAAGTTGTCCTCCGAATCATGTGCCCCACCGGACCGTAGGAGAGAGCGAGGTACCGCGTAAGTGGTCGTGAGCCGAAATCCGCTATGACAAATGTCATGACGCCATCCCCGGTCGCAGACTTCCCCTCTAGTGAACACCACCGGGCTGACAAGTGGTTGACAGCGTGTGTTCGGGGGCCGCGCTGATGGCCTCGCGGGGCGCGCCGGGCGTGAGCCGGGCCCGCCGCAGCGCCGGAATCCTGCTCTACCGCGGGGCGGGATCGAACCTCGAGGTGCTCGCAGTCCATCCCGGTGGCCCGTTCTGGAAGCGGCGCGATGCCGGCTCGTGGTCGATCCCCAAGGGGGAGTGCGGACCCGACGAGGCGGCGCTCGATGCCGCCCGGCGAGAGTTCACCGAGGAGCTGGGCGCACCGGTCCCGGCCGGCGATCCGATTGATCTGGGCGAGGTGCGCCTGAAGTCGGGCAAGCGCATCCAGGCCTGGGCGCTCCCGGGCGACCTCGACGCCACGGCGATCACGAGCAACACGTTTGTCGTCGAATGGCCCCCGCGCTCGGGCCAGATGCAGGAATTTCCCGAGGTGGATCGCGCCGGCTGGTTCAGTCCTGAGGCCGCGCGCGAGAAGCTCAACCCGGCCCAGACCGCGCTCGTCGATCGCCTGGTCGAGGCGCTGAAGCCATGAGCGGACCTGACTCGATCAGCCCGACCGCGCATTACACCGGCTACGTCTGGTCGCGCAACGGGCTCTCGCATCCGGCCCTGACCACGCGCGAGGGTGAGCTGCTGTTCGCCTCCCTGCAGCCGGCCATGCTGGCCAGCCGGGCCGTGGGAGGTCCGTCGCTCGAGCCATATCTGATGGCGCGCCACCTGGCCATCGATGCGCGCGTCGAGCGCGCGATCGAATCGGGCGCCGCGACGCAGGTGCTGGAGGTCGCCGCCGGCCTCTCGCCCCGGGGCTGGCGCTTTGCCCAGCGCTACGGCGATCGCATCACCTACATCGAGGCCGATCTGCCCGCCATGGCGGAGCGCAAGCGCCAGGCGCTGAGCCGGATTGGAACGCTCGGCGAGCATCATCGGGTCGTCGACGTCGACGCTCTCCGGGCCGGTGGGCCGCAGAGTCTGGCCGCCGTCGGTGCCGAGCTCGATCCAAGCGCCGGGCTGGTGATCGTCACCGAGGGTCTGCTGGGCTACCTCTCGACCGAGGATGTGACCGCGCTGTGGGAGCGCTTCGCCGCCCTGCTGAAGACGTTCAGCGCCGGGCGCTACGTGTCCGATCTCCATCTCGGCGATGTCGTGACCCCGGTCATCAAGGGCTTCCGTGTCCTCCTCGGGGCGTTCGTGCGCGGACGGGTGTACCTGCACTTCGACAGCGCCGAGCAGGCCGAGCGGGCGTTGCTGGCGGCCGGGTTTCGCGGCGCC
>DASXHG010000194.1:0-8703 GCA_036488625.1 Solirubrobacteraceae bacterium
TGAGGAACAGGATGAGCTGGCGGTGGCCAGCCACCATCACCTCGCCGCGGCCTACGACACCGGGTGGATGGACGACCTCGTGACTCCGTTCCTGGGTCTCGAGCGCGACCAGAACCTGCGTCCTGATTCGAGCGTCGAGAAACTGGCCAAGCTCAAGCCGGTCTTCGGGGGTCCCGACGGAACCATGACGGCCGGTAACTCGACCCCGCTCAGCGACGGCGCCTCGGCCGTGCTCCTGGCCAGCGAGGAGTGGGCCGACGCCCACGACATTCCCGTGCAGGCGTTCATCACCACCGCCCAGACTGCCGGGGTGGACTACGTGCACAAGGGCGAAGGGCTGTTGATGGCTCCGGCCTACGCGATGCCGAAGATGCTCGAGCGGGCCGGCCTCGGACTGCAGGACTTCGACCTCTACGAGGTCCACGAGGCGTTTGCCGCCCAGGTGCTGTGCACGCTGAAGGCGTGGGAGGATCCGGTGTTCTGCCGGGAGAAGCTGGGGCTCGACGCGCCGCTGGGCGCGATCGACCGTGACAAGCTGAACGTGCACGGCGGCTCGCTCGGCGCCGGGCACCCGTTCGGAGCCACCGGCGGGCGGATCGTGGCCTCACTGGCCAAGGCTCTGTCTGAGACCGGTCCCGGCTCGCCCCGCCGCGGCGTCATCTCGATCTGCGCCGCCGGCGGTCTTGGAATCACCGCGATCATGGAGGCGCGCTGATGGCCGACCGCTACGCGCAGCTCGTAAACACGCCCATCGGGCGCATCGTCACCAAGCAGATCGGGTTGCCCAACCCGCCCCGTCTGGAGCGCTACGAGCCCGGACAGCCGGTCATCGACGGCCCGGTGCTGTTCGGGGCCGCTGACAACTCCCGCCTCGCGGAGGCGGTCACGTCGGTGCTGGCCTCGGTGGGGGCCGAGACCTTCACCCCCATGGACGAGGCTCTGCGCAACGCCGCCGCCGACGCCCAGCTCGAGGCGGCCGTGT
Organism: Solirubrobacteraceae bacterium; assembly: GCA_036488625.1. Classification (GTDB taxonomy): domain Bacteria; phylum Actinomycetota; class Thermoleophilia; order Solirubrobacterales; family Solirubrobacteraceae; genus Palsa-465. Next base: position 983 of record DASXHG010000194.1, read on the forward strand.
GGAATCCGGAGGCGCCGGGCGAGCAGCGCTTCAAGGCGCTGATCCTCGACGCCACCGGAATCCGCTCGAGCGGGCAGCTCCATGAGGCCTGGGCCTTCCTGCACCCCAGCATCCGCAAGGTCATGACCAGTGGTCGCGTGATCATCCTCGGCACTCCGCCGGAGGACTGTGACGCGCCGCCGGCCGCGATCGCCCAGCGGGCCCTCGAGGGGCTGACGCGAGCGATCGGCAAGGAGGTCAAGAAGGGTGCGACCTCCCAGCTGATCTACGTCCGCCCCGGCGGCGAGACCCAGGTCGAGTCGACGCTGCGGTTTTTCCTGTCCCCCAAATCGGCCTTTGTCTCCGGACAGGTCGTCCGGGTGGGCAGCGCGGTCGCCGACGACACCGAGACAGTCGACTGGGAACGCCCGCTGGCGGGGAAGGTGGCCCTAGTCACCGGCGCCGCGCGCGGGATCGGAGCGTCCGTGGCCGAGGTGCTGGCCCGCGACGGTGCCCACGTGGTCGGCCTCGACGTGCCGGCCATGAGTCCGGAGCTCACCGACGGCATGGCCGGGATAGGCGGCTCGGTGCTGGCCGCGGACATAACCAGTGATCAGGCGCCGGCCGAGATCGCCTCGCACCTGCTCGAGTTCCACGGCGGCGTCGACATCGTCGTCCACAACGCCGGCGTCACCCGCGACAAGACGCTCGGACGGATGAGCGAGGAACTGTGGGAGATGGTCATCGCGATCAATCTGACCGCCCCCCAGCGCATCGATCAGGAACTGTTCGAGCGCGGCGCGGTCCGGCCCAACGGCCGGATCGTCTGCGTGTCCTCGATCAGCGGCATTGCCGGCAACGCGGGCCAGACCAACTATTCGACCTCCAAGGCGGGCGTGATCGGGATCGTCGGGGAGTTCGCCGGGACGCTGGCCGACCGCGGGGTGACGATCAACGCCGTCGCCCCGGGCTTCATCGAGACCAAGATGACCGCGGCCATGCCGCTCGCCCTGCGCGAGGCCGGACGCCGCATGAACAGCCTCTCCCAGGGCGGCCTGCCCGTCGATGTGGCGGAGACGATCGCGTGGTATGCCAGCCCCAAGTCGGCCGGCGTTACCGGCAACGTGGTCCGGGTCTGTGGTCAGAGCCTGATCGGAGCGTGAGCGCGATGGCCGCCGAGGAACTCGGCCACAGCCCGAGCATGCTGCCCCTGTTCGCGCGGGCGGGCCTGGCCATGCTCCCGGGCGCCTCGCGGCTGCCCTTCGTCGGGGGAGGCGGAGGCGGTCTGCCCGATCGCGTTCTCGCCCTCACCGACATCCAGACCGATCGCGAGCGCCTGACCGCTTATGACCGGGTGTGCGGCTTCACGCTCTCCGATGTTCTGCCGCCCACCTACCCCCACATGCTCGCCTTCCCGCTGCAGCTATCGCTGATGACCGGGGGCGATTTCCCCTACCCGGCGATCGGCCTGGTCCACATCGCCAACCGGATCACGCAGCACCGGGCGATCGGCGCCGGCGAGCTGATCTCGCTCCGCGTCTGGGCCGCCGCCGCCCAGTCCCATCCGAGCGGAACCCAGTTCGCGCTGCGCAGCGAAGCCCGCGTGGGGGAGGAGCTGGTCTGGGAAGAGGAGTCGGTCAATCTCCGGCGCGGCCACAAGGACCCAGAGGCGAACGGGCCGAGCATCTCGCCGCCCGATAGCAGCGGGCTGCCCGCGACCGCGACGTGGCGATTGGCCGGGGACCTCGGGCGCCGCTACGGCGCGGTGTCGGGTGACCTGAACCCGATCCACGTCCACCCGCTGTCGGCGCGGCTGTTCGGATTCCCGACCGCGATCGCGCACGGGATGTGGACACTGGCCCGCTGCCTGGCCGCGGTCGATACGGAGCTGCCGGAGGCGTTCACCGTCTCGGCGGCCTTCAAGCGCCCGATCCTGCTGCCGGCCACGGTCACCTTCGCCGAGACCCGCGAGGGCAACGAGCTGCGCTTCGGCGTGCGCGACGCCAAGCGCGATACGCCGCATCTGGACGGGGCGGTCTCGCTCTAGCCCCGCCGGCCGGGGCTACTCGGTGCCGTCGAACTTGTCGAACAGCCGGCTCAGTCGCACGAGCACAGCCGCCGTGGTGCGCAGCTCGTCATCGCTGAAGCCGACCAGAGCCTCCTGCCAGCGAGCCTCGAAGCGCTCGCGCCGGGCCGCGACCAGTTCGCCTCCCCGCTGCGTCAGCGTGATCAGCACCACGCGCTTGTCGCGCTCGGACCGCGTGCGGGCGACAAGTCCGTGTTCCTCGAGGTGATCGAGCATCTCGGTCGCGGTCCCGGGGGACAGGTCGGCGAGGGCGGCGAGCTGGCTGGCCGGCAGTTCGGGCTGTTGGGCGAGGCTGAAGAGCAGGCTGTTCTGCGCATAGCTCAGACCGTCGGGCCGCTGCGTCTCGCGTCCCCGCAGCCGGCGAACCGAGGTCATCGCCGCCTTGAAGGCTTGCCCGACCGCGGTTTGTGGATCCTGGGCCGTCTCCGCCGCGGCGGAGACATCGTCAGCCGGAGCTGGGCTCTCGAGCGCGCTCATGCCGCCACCACCTCAGACAGCGTCTCGGAGTCGGGCTCGCCCACGGTATCGGTGGCAAAACGAGCGGCGCGCTCGGCCCGCATCAGGACCACGCAGGGGATGATGGCCAATGTGGTGATGCCGGTCGCCCACCAGAACGCCGTCCCGTACCCGGCGGCGGCGGCGGACGGAGTGTGGGCGCCGATCAGGGCGCGCTGGAGCACGACGGCCAGAACCGCGGTGCCGATCGAGCCGCCGACGCGCTGGAGCACGTTGAGCTGCGGGGTGGCGTCAGAGAGCTCATCCCGGTGCAGCGAGGCGAACGCGGCCGACATCGCCGGCATGAAGGCAAAGCCGATTCCCACCCCGCGGACGACCATGGCCATGCACAGCCCGAACACCGACGTGTGGGCGCCGATCAGCCCGAACGGCACCGTGCCCAGGGCGCAGACGATGACCCCGAACAGGGCCAGCGGGCCGCCTCCGTAGCGGTCGGTGAGCCTGCCCGATAGCGGCATGACGAGGGCGGCACCGAGTCCCTGAGGCGCGGTCAGCAGGCCGGTGACGAGCACGCTCTCGTGACGGATCGTCTGCCAGTAATAGGGGAGCAGGATCATCCCGCCGAACAGCGCCGCGCCGACGCAGAACATGGTGATTGAAGCCGCCGAGAACGTGGGGCGCTTGTAGAGGCGGAGGTTGAGCAACGGTCGCGGGACGCGCAGGGCGTGTCGGGCAAACGCGGCGACCAAGAGCAGCCCGCCCACGATCGGAACCACGACCTTGGTCGCGGTGAAGCTGCCCGTCTCGCCGACCTGGGCCAGGCCGTAGGTGAGCAGCGGCAGGCCGGTGGCCATCAGCGCGAAGCCCAGGTAGTCAAGCGGCTCCGTGCGCTCGCGGGCGACGGTGGGCAGGATGCGCAGGGCGGCGACCACGGCCAGCACGCCGATCGGCAGGTTCACGTAGAAGATCCAGCGCCAGCTCGCGTTGTCGAGGATCAGGCCGCCCAGGGTGGGGCCGAGGATCGGGGCCAGCATGGCCGGCACGGCAACGACGCTCATGACCCGGCCCATGCGCTTGGGCCCGGCGGCCTGGGCCATCATCAGCTGGCCGATGGGGAGGATCATGCCGCCGCCGGCCCCCTGGAGCACGCGGAAGATGACCAGCTCGGTGCTCGAGGTGGCGAGCCCGCAGAGGGCCGAGCCAAGCGTGAACAGGACCAGCGAGACGATGTAGACCTGCTTGGCGCCAAACCGCCGTGCTGCCCAGCCGGTGACCGGGATCACCGCCGCCAGGGAGAGCATGTATCCGGTCGTGACCCACTGGATGCCGGCGATCGAGGTGTGCAGATCACGACTCAGCGTGTCGAGCGCGACGTTGACGATCGTCGTGTCCAGGATGGACATGATCGAGCCGATGATCACGACCGCGCTCACGCGCCAGACGAAGGCGTCGATGCGGTCGTCGTTCGTTGTCGCGCTCACGGGAATGTGCCTCCTGAGGTCCTGAGGAACCGAACCATTCGGTGCCGAACCATATCATCGGCGCGCGGCCGCAAATCTGAAGCGCGGTCGGCCGTCTATCGTCTCGCTGCGTGACGACGTTCGCCGAACTCGGTCTCTCCGACGACATCCTCGCCGCCGTGCGGGACGTCGGCTACGACACTCCGAGTCCAATTCAGGAGCAGGCCATCCCGCCGCTGCTCGAGGGACACGACATGATCGGCCAGGCCCAGACCGGTTCGGGCAAGACGGCCGCCTTCGGTCTGCCCATGCTCCAGTACGTCGATCCCGACGAGGATGACGTCCAGGGTCTCGTGCTGACGCCGACCCGCGAGCTCTGCATCCAGGTCACGCAGGCTCTGCGGGCCTACGGCAAGGCCAAGGGGATCGATGTCGTCGCCGTATTCGGGGGCGCTCCGATCCGCAGCCAGCAGGCCCAGCTGCGCGCCGGCGGCCAGGTCGTGGTCGGCACCGTCGGACGGGTCAAGGATCTGATCTCGCGCCACTCCCTGATGCTGCACGCCTGTCGCTTCGTCGTCCTCGACGAGGCCGACGAGATGCTGGATCTCGGCTTCTTGGAGGATGTCGAGCGGATCCTCAGCTTGACGCCGTCCAGCCGCCAGACCGCTCTGTTCTCGGCCACCATGCCGCCTGAGATCCGCCGCCTGGCCGACCAGTACCTGTATGACCCGGTGACGATCAAGGTCAAGGCGGAGACGCTGACCGTCGACACCGTCGAGCAGTTCGCGCTCGAGGTCTCCGGACGCGACAAGAACGACGCGCTGGTCAATGTGCTCGAGGCCGAACACCCCGACCAGGCGCTCGTGTTCGTGCGGACCAAGATCCGCTGTGACCAGCTCTTCCGCCTCCTGCGCGATCGGGGCATGAACGTCAAGGCCCTGCACGGCGACATGACCCAGGGGGCTCGCGACGGGGTCATGATCTCCTTCAAGGACGGGCGCCTACCGCTGCTGATCGCCACCGATGTCGCCTCCCGCGGGCTGGACATCTCGGGCATCTCGCACGTCATCAACTTCGACGTCCCCACCTCCCCGGATGTCTACGTGCACCGCATCGGGCGGACCGGCCGCGTCGGTCGCAGCGGCCGGGCCATCACCTTCTACGAGCCGCGCCAGCAGCGCGAGATCCAGGCCATCGAGAACCACGCCGGGGTCAAGCTCGCGCCGTGGGTCAAGGGCGCCCACGTGGCGCCGATGCCGGTCAAGGCGCCGCCCAAGCGGCACTCCAAGCCGCACGTCTCGGTTGTCAATGGCGACGTGCCATCGGCCAAGCTGATCGTGTCCGGCGGTCGCGCCGCGGGGCTTGAGCCCTCAGACATCGTTCACGCCATCACTTCGGCGGCCAAGTTGGACGGCGAGGCGGTCCGCAACGTCCGTGTGCTGGAGCGTTTTGCCTTCGTCGAGGTGCCTGAGTCCGACGCCGAGCGCGTGATCGAGACCACGGGCGGGACCAGCGTGCGCGGCCACGAGCTGACGCTCGAACTGGCCAAGGTCTGAATCCGGGCCGCGCTCAGCGGCTCTCCAGTCGGCAGTTGCGAGCGGGTGTGAGCCTGGCAGTCGCGAGTGGCTGTCAGCCCTCGCGCCAAGCGGGTGTCAGCCTCGCGCCAAGCCGATGTCAGGTCCGTGTCAACGCCCCTCGTGGCCCCCGCGACTTCTGCGCCTGCGGCCTGTTAGCAGACGGTAGGTCCGGGTTCAAACCAACCACGGGAGGAATCCCTTGCGTAGAAAACTGCTGCCCAAACGCCGTCCGTCAGCCGCCATGCTGGTCGCGCTGACCGCCCTGTTCGTGTCCATGGGCGGGGTCGGCTACGCCGCGTCCACGCTGCCCAACAACAGCGTCGGGACCGCGCAGCTGCAGCACAGCTCGGTGGTCCACTCCAAGCTGCGCTTCAACTCCGTCTCCTTCCAGGACATCCAGCAGCGGGCCATCGGCCTCAAGCGGGCTGACCTCAACCAGCTCCAGCAGCGCGTGGCCAGCACGTGCGGCGCCGGAAACGCGATCGGTGCGATCGCCAACAACGGCACCGTGACCTGCAACGCCGCCCGTCCGGCCGAGTTCGGGGCCACGGGCACGAAGGCCGTCACGGCCCTCACCTCCGTCGTGACTGAGGCCCTGCCCGCCGGATCCACGTACCTGGCCATGGCCAATCCGAGCGCCACCGGGCCCGGCGGCTCTGACGTCACGTGCACGCTGACCCTCGGTGCCAACAAGCAGTCGGCCACGGTCCGTCTGCCGGCTACCGGCGGCACGTCCTCGGAGTCGATTCCGCTGCAGGTCGCGGGCCCGGCCGGGACCGCCGACGTTTCCTGCTCGAGCACGGGTTCCTCGAGCGTGACCTCGGCCATCAACGCGATCGCGACTTCGGCCAACAACTGACCGACGCGCGGCGCGTGAGCGCCTAGTCAACGGCCGCCGGTGGGCTTCGGTCCGCCGCCGCCGCTATCAGCCGCCGGTGAGCTCGGTCTCACCGGCGGCTGTCGCGCTCCCGGCTGAGCCGAGCGAGTCCTGGGTAGGGTCGGGTAATGAGCACAGCCAATATGAACACCACACTCGGCACGATCGGCCTCGAGTTCTTCGATGACGACGCGCCCAAGACGGTTGAGAACTTCCGCAAACTGGCCGCTGACGGCTTCTATGACGGGATCATCTTCCACCGCGTGATTCCCGACTTCATGATCCAGAGCGGGTGCCCGCAGGGAACCGGCACCGGCGGTCCCGGCTACACGTTCGAGGACGAGTTCAACCAGCACAAGGTCGTTCGGGGCGCGTTGGCCATGGCCAACGCGGGACCGAACACGAATGGATCGCAGTTCTTCATCGTCACGGTCGACAGCGCACCGTGGCTCGATGGCCGCCACACCGTGTTCGGTCAGGTGACGGCGGGAATGGACGCGGTGGACGCCATCGAGGCGCTGCCCACCGGCGCGCAGGATCGTCCGCTGGACCCGGCCTCGATCGAGTCGATCGAACTCGATCCCGCCTAGCCGCGGCCGGGGCGCAACCCCGCAGCCGCCCGGCTGCCGGGGTCTGACCCCGCGGCCGCCCGGCGTATCAAGGTCTGGGCCGTCCTGTCCCGGTAGCCTTGACACAGATCCCCAGCCGCAGGAGGAGATATGGCCAGCGTTCAGGAGCACGAGGCAGAAACCAACGGCGCCACCGCGCAGACGATCCCGGTTGAGAACCCCGCCACCGGTGAGCTGATCACCACGATTCCGGTGCTGGGCCCCGAGGACCTGTCGGCGATGGCCGCCCGCGCGCGCGAGGCGCAGCCGGGCTGGGAGGCGCTGGGCTACGACGGCCGCGGACGGATCATGCGCCGCGCGCAGAAGTGGATGCTGGACAACGCCGAGCGGGTGCTCGACTCGGTCGTGGCCGAGACCGGCAAGACCCACGAGGACGCGCAGATCTCAGACTTCGGCTACACCGTCTCGGCGCTCGGCTTCTGGGCCAAGGAGGCCGAGAAGTACCTGGCCGACGAGCGAGTGCCGTCCTGGAACAACCCGGTTGCGGCCGGCAAAAAGCTGATCATCCGCTACGCGCCGGTCGGCGTCGTCGGCGTGATCGGCCCGTGGAATTACCCGATCGCCAACTCCTTCGGCGACTGCATCCCGGCCCTGATGGCCGGCAACGCGGTGATCCTCAAGCCGAGCGAGGTGACGCCCCTGAGCTCGTTGCTGATG
>DASXHG010000300.1:0-3748 GCA_036488625.1 Solirubrobacteraceae bacterium
AACCGCTTGCGGATCAGCGAGATCGTGATCAGCTCGATCGCCACCACGATGCCGGCCACGACCAGCGCCGTGTGGACGTCGGTGATCAGGAAGGGAAGCGAGTGGAACACGCCGCCGAACGCGGTCATGACCCCCGTGACAACCCCGCGCGCCAGTGCCGAGCCGCGTCCGGTCTGGGTCCCATCGTCAGACAGAGCCTCGGAGAAGCCCATGCTGATCCCGGCCCCGACGGCGGTGGCCAGACCCACGAACAGAGCCGCGTGCGACCCCGAGAGCAGGGCGGCGGCGAAGATCGGAGCCAGCGTCGACAGGGTCCCGTCGATGAGCCCGACGAGCCCGGGCTGCACATAGCGCAGCACAAGATCGTGCTCATCGATGTTCTTCAGTGAGGGCAACGACCTGGTCTCCATGCTGTAGATCACTATAGCAACTGTGTTAGAATTAGGGCTCCCTTATCCCCGCCTCCGCATTGAGATGGCCACGACTTCCGACACCTTCTCCGACCTCTCGCCCGAGCTCACCGAGCTCCTGCACAGCCGCGGCCAGCGAGCCACGCCGCAGCGCTACGTGATCCTCCGCGAGCTCGGCCGCCGCGATCGTCACGCCACCGCCGACGAGATCCGCCAGGCCGTCCAGCAGGAGCTCCCGGGGACATCGACCCCGACCGTGTACGCGACGCTCGAGCTGTTTGTCGAGCTCGGCCTCGCCCGGCGGATCGGTACCGGCCTGGGCGCGGCGCTGTACGACGCCCGTACCGCGCCCCACCAGCACACGGTCTGCCGCCACTGCGGCCGCGTGGAGGATGTCGACGGGGAGCTCGACACCTCCGGCCTACTCAAGGCGGCGGCCCGCGCGGGCTTCCAGCCCGAGGCGGCCGAGCTCGTCATCTCAGGGCTCTGCGTCGACTGCGCGCAATCGCTCCGGGACTGATGAAGCTCAACGTCCACGAGGCGCGAAACCGGCAGGCCTGGGATGCGTCCTCGGCCGCCTACCAGGCCGCGCACGGCGAGGCGCTCTCCGACGAGGGCGGCCTCGTCTGGGGACTGTGGCGGCGGCCGGAAGCGGAGCTCCAGGTGCTGGGCGACGTCGCCGGACGCGACGTCCTCGAGTTCGGCTGCGGTGGCGCGCAGTGGTCCATCGCGCTGAGCCGGCGGGGAGCGAACGTGACCGGCCTCGACCTCTCGGCCGTCCAGCTCGACCACGCTCGAACGCTGATGGCCGCCGCCGGAGTCGAGTTCCCGCTCGTCTGCTCAAGCGCCGAGGCGACCCCATTTGCCGACGCCAGCTTCGACATCATCTTCTGCGATTGGGGCGCGATGACGTTTGCCGACCCGTATCGGACGGTGCCCGAGGCGGCCCGCCTGCTGCGCCCCGGCGGGCTGTTCGCATTCAGCTCCGGAACGCCGATCGTCGATTGCACCTGGCCCGGGGACGCACCCCACCCCTCTCAACAGCTTCTGGTCGACTACTGGGACCTTCATCGCATCGATGACGACGAGAGCCAGACCGCGTTCCAGCTGCCCTACGGCGAGTGGATCCGGCTGTTCGTGAGCAACGGCCTGGCGATCGAGACGCTGCTGGAGCTGCGTCCGCCGGCCGAGGCCACGAGCACGTTCCGGGACGCGGCCGACCGCGCCTGGGCCCGGCGCTGGCCGATGGAGCACATCTGGCGACTGCGCCGTCAGACCGAAGCGCCGTCGAGCTGACCGAGCTCGGCGCGCCGGCGTTCGAACAGCCGCCGCTCGTCGTCGTCGTCGACCAACGCGAGCGCGCGGTCGTAGGCGGCGCGGGCCTCCGCGGCCCGTCCCAACCGCCGCAGGAACTCGGCCCGAGTCGAGTGCAGGTATCGGTAGGACTCGAGCTCCAGCCCATCGACGAGCTCCAGGCCGGCCTCGGGCCCGTCGGACTCGCCGACGGCGGCGGCGCGGTTGAGGGCGACGATCGGCGACCCGGTCAGCCGGTGAAGCTCGCCGTACAGCTCGACGATCTCGCGCCAGTCGCGCGGGCTCTCGATGTGAAGCGAGGCGATCGCCGCCTGGATCACGTAGGGCCCGTGGCCCTTCAGCGCCAGCGCCCGATCGAGCATGGCCCGGCCCTCGGCGATCTGCGCGTGATTCCACAGCGAGCGGTCCTGGTCGGCAAGCAGGACGCGTTCGCCGTCACGGACCCGGGCGAGACGGCGGGAGTCGTGAAGCAGCATCAGGGCCAACAGGGCATGGACCTCAGCTTCATCGGGCATCAGCTCGGCCAGCGCGCGTCCCAGCCGGATCGCCTCGGCGCTCAGATCAGCGGCCCGGCCCCAGCCCTGGTTGAAGATGAGGTAGACGACGGCGAGCACCGCCGCCAGCCGGTCGGGCAGGAGATGGTCGGCGGGCACCCGGAAAGGGATGCCGGCCTCCCGGATCTTGCGCTTGGCCCGGACCAGCCGTTGCGCCATCGTCGCCTCCGAGACCAGGAAGGCCGTCGCGATCTCGGGCGTGGTCAGACCGCCCAGCGTGCGCAGCGTCAGCGCCACCTGGGCCTCGGTCGAGAGGGCGGGGTGACAGCAGGTGAAGATCAGCTCCAGGCGTTCATCTGGGAAGACGGACTCGGTCACCGTTTCCTCCGTGTCCTCGATCGTGGCCGGCTCGATCAGCAGCCGGGTCTTGGCGGCCAGATTGCGCTCGCGCCGGATCCGGTCGATGGCGCGGCGGCGGCCGGTCGTGATCAACCACGCGCGGGGGTCAGAGGGCGTTCCGTCCCGTGGCCAGCGCTCGGCGGCGACGGCGAAAGCCTCCTGAGCGGCTTCCTCGGCGCGTTCGAAGTCGCCGAGAAAGCCGATCAGGACGGCCAGGACATGCCCCCAGTACTCGCGGAAGCTGTCCTCGAGGCTCACTACCACTCACCGACCGGGCGGATCTCGATCGCGCCACCGCGGCTCGTGTTGGGAAAGCGGGCGGCTAGCTCGATCGCCGCGTCGAGGTCATCGGCCTCGAAGAAGCAGTACCCATCGAGCGCCTCCTTGGTCTCGACGTACGGGCCATCGGTGGTCAGGGTCTGACCGTCCTGAACCCGCACCGTGGTGGCGGTCTCCGGCGGCTTGAGCCGGGTACCGGGGGTGACGCCGGATGTCTGGTTGATGGCCCCGAACGCCGCGCCGATTTCCTTGAGATCGTCAGGCGCCAGGTTCTTGGTGTCTCGGACCTCGGGACCGAGGTTGATGAGCATCATGTACTTCATGTCCGACCTCCTTGGGTGAATGTTCGCGGGTAGACGAACGAGCCCGGGGAAAATCGACAGCCTGAAGAAAATTTGATCAGATCTGACCGCGGGCCAGGTCGAGCAGGCGTCCGAGGATCCGGGGACCGTCGACCCGGAGCCCGTTGTGGTCGTACTCGCTGGTCAGCCACACCCGCATCGCCCCCACGCGGGCGGCGGTCTCCTCCGAGAAGGCCCGCTCGACGTACATGTCCTCGGCGTAAACCGCCGCCGCCACCGGTACCGAGTTGACGGCCAGTGCGTCGGAGTCGTAGAGCCGCGGCCAGTCACGGGCAGCCAGCAACTCGGCCGACTCGCGTAGCGGAGCCAGAGCCGCGTACTCGTGAAACATCCACGGGAAGATGTGCTCGCCGGTGAGCAAGCTCGAGTTCGCATAGCCGTCCGGCAGCATCCGGTCCGCGGACCAGTTGCTGGCGCCGCCGTCGCAGTAGCAGGCCTCGTGCAGCACGGCGTAGATCGGGTTGCGCGAGAACGGGTCGGCGGCCACCGT
>DASXHG010000334.1:0-11661 GCA_036488625.1 Solirubrobacteraceae bacterium
TCCTCGGCCAGCAGCGCTCCGCCGCCCTCGCCGAAGATCTGGAAGCGCTCGCCGCCGGGGGTGACGAAGCCGGACATGTTCTCGATCACGCCGGCGATTTCGAGCTTGAGCTTGATCGCCATCTCGGCCGAGCGGCGGGCCACCTTCTGGGCCACCGGCTGTGGGGTGGTGACGAGCAGGAACTTGGCCTGAGGCAGCAGCTGGGCGAGCGTCATCGATACGTCGCCGGTGCCCGGGGGGAGGTCGATCAGCAGGTAGTCGAGAACCCCCCAGTCGACGTCCTCCAAGAACTGTGTCAGCGCCTTGTGGAGCATCGGCCCGCGCCACACGACGGCGGCGTCCTGCTCCACGAAGAAGCCGATCGACATGACCTTGATCCCGTCGTGGGCCGAGATCGGGACGAGCTTGCGCTGCTCGTTGACACGCGGTCGCTCGGTGCCGACGCCGAGCATCCGGGGCTGGCTGTAGCCCCACACGTCGGCGTCGAGGACACCCACCTTCTTGCCGTTGGCCGACAGCGCGGCGGCCAGATTGGCGGTCACGCTGGACTTGCCGACGCCGCCCTTCCCCGAGCCGATGCAGATGACGTTGGAGACCTGAGCCAGGGCGCCCTCGGGGAGCGCGCCGCGACCCAGCTTGCGGCCCAGGGCCGTCTTCTCGCTGTCAGACAGGACATCGAAGCTGACGTTGACTCCGGTCACGCCGTCCAGACCGCGGATCGCCGAGGCGACGCCGTCCTGGAAATGGTTGCGGATCGGGCAGCCGGCGGTGGTCAACGAGACCATCACGTCGACGACGCCGTTGGCGTGTATCTCGATCGAGCGCACCATCTCGAGCTCGACGATGTCCCGTCGCAGCTCCGGGTCGATCACGGATCGAAGGGCTTCGGTTACCTGGTCTCTGGTCGGCATGAGATCCATTCAAGCAGGTCCGTTTCGGCGTTCGGGGCCGGGAGGGCGTGCTCCTCGGCCTCCTCGAATCAGTGGGTGAACCCTTTTCCCCGATCGGCGGTCAAAGGTGGCGCGATCGCAGGTGGGTCCTCACAGTCAATTCAAGGAGAAGTGATGCTCAAGTGTCCTGCTGTAGGCCGTAGACCGGCCGCCCTGATTCTCGGCGCGGCAGCCGCGGCCATCCTCGCCCTACCTGGCTCGGCGCTGGCTGCGCCCCGGGGCGCGGGCACCGTCGGCCACGTCTATCTCGACGACAACCCCGCGGGGGCGAACACCGTCACCGCCTTTGCCCGGCATGCCGATGGCTCACTGACTGCGCTGCCGGGGTCTCCGTTCGCGGCCGGCGGCATCGGAACCGGTAAGGCGCTCGGCTCGCAGGGTGCCGTGCAATTGGCTGAAAACGGCCGCTACCTGCTGGCCGTGGACGCCGCCAGCAGTCAGATCTCGGTGCTGCGCGTCAAACACGACGGGTCCCTTCGCCCGGTGCAGGGCGGTCCCGTCGCCTCGGGCGGCGTCGATCCGGTCAGCATTGCCGTTCACGGATCGCTCGTCTACGTCGTCAACGGAGGCCCGGGGGGCAGCAACTACACCGGCTTCGTCCTCAGGGGCGGCCATCTGCGCCCGCTGGCGGGCTCGACGGTGCCCCTGCCCGACGGATCGGGACCGGGCGATGTTTTGTTCAACGGAGACGGCACTCGGCTGGTCGGGGTCCGGGTCAACCCGTCCCTGATCGACAGCTTCCGGGTTGACGGCGGTGGCCGCCTGCATGCCGCTCCCGGGTCTCCGTTCACCGCCCAGGGACTGGGTCCGTTCGGCAGTGAGTTCCGGCCTACCAACCCGAGCCAGCTGTTCGTGACCAACGCGCACAACTCCGGATCCGGGACCGTGTCGGCATTCACGGACGCTGCCGACGGAACGCTGTCCTCGATCGGTGCCTCGCCGTTTGCCAACGGCCAGACCGCCCCGTGCTGGTTGGTCATCAGTCACGACGGGAGCCATCTGTACGCGGTCAACACGGGCTCGGGATCGATCTCCAGCTACGAGATCGCGGACTCCGGGAGCCTGACGCTCCTGGGCAACACACCCGTCGCGGCGACCGGCGGTGTGGGCGCGACCGACGCCGGCCTGAGTCCGGACGGCAGCTTCCTGTACGTCAACGAGAACCGGGTCGACGCTGTGGGCGCATTCGCGGTCCACGGTGGGAGCCTGACGGAGCTGAGCGGCTCGCCGTTCCCGGTGACCCCCGGCTCCTCTCCGGCGGGAATCGCGGTCAACTAGGCGCACGCCCGCGATGAAGGACGGCAGCGGAGCCGGGGCGGTGTCCTCGGCTCCGCTCTTCGGCCCCCGAGGCACGGATGTGGCAACCTCGCTCAAGCCAAGCCGGACGTGATCGAAGTGACCAACCCCCTGCATAAAGCCCGCTTCTGGCGCGACCACCGCTGGACTCCGGGCCACATGTCGGCCTACCTCGACGACGAGCTCAAACCGGGTGCCGTGGCCCGCCTCCGGCGTCACATCGCCGAGTGTCCCGAGTGCCGGCGGATTCTGCATGAGCTGCAGCGCATGCTCGGGCTTCTGCGCACCCTCCCGGCTCCGGCGACGGGCGAGACGCCGGACATCGCCTCGGCGGTGCGCCGGCGACTTCGCGAGCGCGCCGACGAGTGAGCGCCCGGCCGGATACCCCCGACCCCGAGGAACAGCTGCTGGCCCGCGCCCGCGCCGGGGACGAGGACGCGTTCGCCGGCCTGGTCACCCTCCACGGCGACCAGGTCTACGGCGCTCTACGCCGCTTTGGTCTCGACGGGCACGAGGCCGAGGAGGTGGCTCAGGAGGTGTTCCTCCGCGCCTGGCGTGGACTGACGAAGTTCGAGAGTCGCGCTCGGCTCTCGACCTGGCTCTACCGGATCGCTTTCAACGAGGCCCAGCGTCGTCTGTCTCAGCGGCCGCCGGTGCCCCTCGTGGAGTTGCCGGGGGCACGGGAGCCCGCCGGTTCCGGGGCCGAGGCCAGACGCCTGAGCCCGGAGGCCCGCGCACTTGACCACGAGTTCGCGACCCTGCTCGAGCGAGCGCTCGGGCAACTCGCGCCCGACCGGCGCACCGCGGTGATCCTCCGCGACATCCAGGGCCTCTCGACGGTGGCGGCGGCGGAGATCGTCGGCGTCCGCCCGCTGTCGTTCAAGAGCCGGCTGCACCGGGGCCGGATGGAGCTGCGCTCGCTGCTGGCGCCCTATCTCGAGCTCGACGAGCCGTGAGCAGCCTTTAGTAGGCCAGGCCCGGCATCGACCGGGTCGGCGGCGAGTGGCGTTCCCGGCCCTCGATCGCGGTTATGGTCGCGACCACTGGGGTCCCCAAGCCGGAGGAGTCGATGATCGAGAACCGCACCATGCCCGACGCCGCGGTCATGCCCGTCCTCGTCTACAAGGATGTCCCGGCGGCCTGCGAATGGCTGTGCCGGGTGTTCGGGTTTCGCGAGCGGTGGCGCGCCGGCAACCACCGCGCCCAGCTCGAGATCGACGGCGGGGCGGTCGTCCTCGGTGAGGCGCGGACGGGCGCGTCGGGTGAGCCGGCGGAGGGCATGACCTTCGCGCCCGAGCCCCACGGGCGGGTCAGCCACGAGGTGATGGTTCGCGTGGCCGACGCCGATACGCATTTCGAGCAGGCGCGCGACTGCGGCGCCGAGGTCCTGCAGTCACCGCGCGATTACGCCTACGGGGAACGGCAGTACACGGCCATCGATCTGGGCGGTCACCACTGGACGTTCTCGCAGTCGATCGCCGACGTCACGCCCGAGGACTGGGGCGGCGTCACGGCCGGCTGATCCGGCCCTCGGTTCCGAGTTGCACGGGGCCGGTGGCGGGTGGATACTCGCCCCATCGTGCGACGTACGCCGGTTGTGCTCCTGATCCTCTCGTCACTGGCGGTGGCGGTGGTCGTGGGTGCGGCGCTGGGGCGCGCGACCCGCACCTCGACGCCCGTCCGGACCGCGCGCGTGGCGGCGGTGTCGGCCCGCCGCTCCGGCGCCCCCGCGGTCTCTGCGCTCAAGCAGCTGCAGGGTCCGCTGCGTCCGTTGCGCAAGAGTCTGGCTTCACTGTTGGGACGCCGCCTGGTCAGGCCGCGGGCGCTGAACGCACCCGCGATCGCACGCGGCCCCATGACCTGCGCGGTGGCGGACACAAGCTGCTCGCTGCACCCGTGTGTGGAGTTCGCGACCGCGGCCCCATCCCCGGCGGTGGCGATGCTGAGCACCACCGTGGCCGCCGTCCGCCGTACCTCCTTCGTGCCCAGCAACTCTGCCGTCCCCCGCACCGCTTCGGTGCGCCGCAACGCCCCGGCCGTGCGCAGCCGGAATCGGAATTGCCGGGCGGTCCCG
This sequence comes from Solirubrobacteraceae bacterium, assembly GCA_036488625.1. Taxonomy (GTDB): domain Bacteria; phylum Actinomycetota; class Thermoleophilia; order Solirubrobacterales; family Solirubrobacteraceae; genus Palsa-465. The sequence continues at coordinate 4,321 of DASXHG010000334.1, forward strand.
GCGGCAGGTCAGACGCGCCTGGTGCCGGTGGCGCTCACGCCCTAGCGAACCTGTGGGGCAAGCTCCTCTCCGAGCAGCGCGATGGCGTCGAGGTCCTCGTGCACGAGCTGCTGGCACATGACCCTGGCCACGCCGGCCTCGCTCAGGGCCCCCAGATGCTCGAGGACGCGATCGACGGTGCCGACGATCCACCCGGACGGCGGGTCATTGAGCAGCGCCTCGGGATCGGCGCCGATCTTCTCGGCCAGGCGCCCGACGCGCTCGCGCAGCTCGCTGTCGTCGCGGCCGGCGACCAGGCCGGTCATGATCGAGAACGGGATCGGGTCCCGTCCCGCCGCGGCACACGCCTGATCAATGCTGGCCCGGCGCTCGCGCACGTCCTCGACTGAGGGAAAGGTCGTGTTGTATTCATCGGCGTAGCGCGCCGCCAGCCGGGCCCCGCGCGGCCCGGCGCTGCCGCCCATGATGAGCGGCGGGTGGGGGCGCTGGATGGGCTTGGGCTGAGCCTCGAGTGCCTGCAGCTGGTAGTGCTGGCCCGAAAAGGAGAATGGCTCCTCGCCCCAGGTGCCGTGCACGATCTGAAGCTGCTCCTCAAGGACGTCGATGCGCGCGCCGGTGTCGGCGAACGGGAAGCCATAGGCGGCGTGCTCGTGCTCGTGCCACCCGGCCCCGAGGCCGAGATCGATCCGCCCGCCCGAGATGTGGTCGGCGGTGACCACGAGCTTGGCCAGTACCGTGGGATGGCGGAAGCTGGCCGGGGAGACCTTCGTGCCCAGCCGCAGCTTGGACGTGACCGCCGCCAGGCCGGACAGCGTTCCCCAGGCGTCGAGCGAGCCGCGCTCGGGGTGTTGGCCATCGAGGTTCATGTAGTGGTCAGACCGGAACAGGCTGTTGATGCCGTGGCGCTCGCAGGCCTCGGCGATGGCCAGCCACTGGCGCCAGGTCACGCCCTCCTGGCCCTCGATCATCAGACAAAGATCCACGGCACACCTCCGTTGAGCTAGATCCAGTGGGGACCGACTTTAAAGACCGACGGGGCGCCACTTTCGTGACGCCCCGGCGGTTGGGAGGAGAGGTACTTCGTCCGCCGGCGAGGGTATGAGGCCGACGAACCTGACCCGCCGTGGCGACGCTCTCCTCGGCGTCGCGGCGGGGGAAGGGTGCAACTAGGCGATCGGCAGACGATCCGACGCGTCAGAGACGATCTTCTCGACGCGCGCGCCGAGCGGGTTGGAGCGAATGTCACGCTCGACCCGGCGGCGGTTCTGCTTGACCGTGCGCTCGACGCGGTTGCGACGCTGACGCAGATCGCGCTCGACCTTGGTCCGGGTGCGGCGCACCTGGCGCTCAAGGCGGTTGCGGGCGGTCGCGCCGCGACGCTCGTAACGCTTCAGCTCACGCTCAACGGCCGCGCGGCTGCGATAGCGCCCGGCCAGACCCTTGACGGACGAGACGAGGTTGTCCCGAGCCAGGAGGCTGGCGCCGACCGGCACGAGCACGGCGCGCTCGGCGATCTGCTGGGCCTGCGTGGCGTACACGCGCGACTCAGCGCTGGTGGCGCTGGAGGCCTTACGAGCGGTGGTGCCGGCCGACTTGGCCGTCCGCTTGGCGTTGCTCCGCGTGCTGGCGGCGGTGCGGGCAGTACTGCGCTTGGCCGTCTTGGCCGTCCGCGTGGCGTTGGCCTTGGTGGCCGTGGCCGACTTGCGCGCGGTGTTTCGCTTGCGAGTCGCGGCGGCCTTCTGGCCGCTGGCGTTGGTGGTGTTGCTGGTAGTAGCCATTGTTATTTACTCGCTCCCCTCTTGGAAGATCGTTTGGTGTCGTTTTATCGAACACATGTTTGTAAACCGGACCGGCCGAGGGGTTACATTTGCGTGACCACCGCGATTTAGGTCGATGAGCGCGCCTCCCACCCATTACACGCAGAGCGGCGAGACCAGCATCGCCTACCAGACGCTTGGCGCGGGCCCCTGCGACCTCGTCGTGATCACCGGGCCGGCGTCGCATCTCGAGATCATCTGGGAGGAGCCCGGGACCGCACGGACCTTCCGGCGCATGGCCGAGTTTGCCCGGCTGATCATGTTCGACCGCCGGGGGACGGGCCTGTCGGATTCGGGGGCTGAGCCGCCCACGCTGGAGCAGCAGGTCGACGACATGCACGCCGTGCTGGACGCGGTGGGGTCCGAGCGCACGGCGATCATCGGCGGCGGCGACCTCGGTCTTTCGGCCCTGTTCACGGCCACCTACCCCGAGATGGTCACCTCGCTGATCCTGGCCGGCGTGGCCGCCGACGGCCACCACTGGCTGGACGGCACCGCGCGCGCTGACGTGCTGGAGGCGATCAGCGCCAGTTGGGGCGACGGGGCACTGGTCTCCCTGTACGCGCCCAGCAAGGCCGGCGACCCCGACTTCGTGCAGTGGTGGGGCCGGCTGCAGCGCTCGGCGCTCAGCCCGGGCATGGCCCGGCGGCTCATGCAGATGAGCATGCAGACCAACCTGCGCGACGTCCTGCCCACGATCCAGGTGCCGACGCTCGTCTGCCATGCCAGCGGTGACCGCGTGGTGCCGGCGCGCTACGGGCGCGAGGTGGCCGAGCTGATCCCGGGCGCGCGGTTCGTGGAGTACGACAGCGAGGATGCCTACGGCTGGACCGACGCCCCGTTTCTGGCCGAGCTCGAGGAGTTCCTCACCGGGCGGCGGTCAACCCCACGGTTCGATCGCGTCCTCGCGACCGTGCTCTTCACCGACATCGTCGATTCGACCCGCCAGCTCTCGACGATCGGCGACGCCCGGTGGCGCGCCCAGCTCGCCGAGCACAACCAGGTCGTGCGCGATGCCCTGCGCCGCTGGCGCGGACACGAGGTCAAGACGAGCGGCGATGGCTTTCTGGCCACATTCGACGGCCCCGCGCGGGCGGTCAGCTGCGCGGCGGAGATCGTCGACCGGGTACGCCCGCTCGGGCTCGCCGTCCGGGCCGGCGTGCACACCGGCGAGGCCGAGCTGCGTGACGACGACGTGGCCGGGATCGCGGTGCACATCGCCGCCCGGGTGATGGCCGAGGCCGGCCCCGGCGAGGTCCTCGCCTCGAGCACGGTCAGGGACCTGGTCATCGGCTCGGGCCTGCGGTTCAACGACCGCGGAGCCCACACCCTGCGCGGGATCGATGACCCCTGGCGGCTGTACGCCGTGCAGAACTAGTGTCGCGAATTCCGGACTCGCGACACTAAGCGGCCGCTTGGGGCAGCGCGCCGTCGAGGCCGACGCGGCGCAGCCACGCCGGCGCGTCCTTCAGCTCGTCGAGCGTGGGCAGCGCCTCGGGACCGCTGAACACGTGCTGCAGCCCCCCGGTCCCGACCCGCTGCACGACTGCATCGCAGAACGCCTTGCCCTGCTCATACTGGCGGAGCTTGAGCTCTAGCCCGAGCAGCCGGGCTAAGAGCCGGGACAGGCCAGACTGTGCCTTCCGGCGCCGGTTCAGGGCTTCGCGCAGCTGGGGCAGCGAGGGGAGGAGGTCGGGCGCGACGGCGTCCATCACGTGCTCGGCGTGGCCCTCGATCACGGCCATCACGGCCTGTACGCGATCGAAGGTCTCGCGTTCGGCCTTGCTGGTGAAGATCGAGACGAGATCGCCGGTGCGCAGAGCCGTGGCCACCCGCTTGATCTCAGGGCCGGTGGGCACGCGGAACTTGCGCTTGGTGTCCATGCGCAGCTCGGCCTTGCCCAGCAGTTCCTTGACCAGGCCCGACACGTACCCGTGCAGCCACGGGACGCCGGTGAACTGGACGGCGTGGGTCACCTCGTGCAGCGCGACCCAGGTCATGAACTCGTCCTCCTGGGCCTCGAACGACCGCACGGCCTGACCGAGGTTGGGGAGCACGAACAGCAGCCGCGGCGGCGTGGTCTCGGTGCTCTCGTCAAGCAGAACGAGCTCGTACTGGCCGAGGACCCGCTGGGCCAGGTAGCCGAGGACGACCGCCACCTCGGTCGTGACCACGAAGCCCAGCGCGAGCTGCATGGCCGGCTTCAGCGGGCCCGACAGGTTCGCGCCCGCGCGGTCGAGCACCGGGTCAAGCAGCTGGCGCATGGCCTTGATGTTGGTCTGCACCCATTCGCGCCGCTCGATGCCCTCGGGCGGGGGCAGCGGCTGCCCGGGTCGCAGCCCCGTGTACGCGGTCACCCGGTGCTCGGATTCGACGGCCAGCGCGTTGAGGTCGGCCTTCGGCGTCGGGGCGTCCCCGGTCCCGGCCACGTAGCCGGCGATCTTCTCGGCCAGGATCCAATCGATCATGCGCGCACCGCCGTCAGCTCGCTCAGTCCCTGCGGGCTGCGGGCCGCCACCAGCGGCGAGCTCGGCGAGGTGTCCATCGGGGCGCCGAGCGGGTCCTCGAAGGCCGTGAAGCTGATCAGTCCGCCCGCCTCGCGAACGATCAGCTGCCCGGCGGCGGCGTCGACCCCGCGCGCCCGGCTCAGGGTCAGCATCCCGTCGAAGCGGGCGGCGGCGACCTGGCAGAGCGTGCTGGCGATCGTGCCCAGCGCGCGAAGCCGGTGGGCGCAGGCCTCGAGGCCCTCGACGCTTCGCGCCACCCACCGCGGGTCGGCGGATTCGATTCCCACCAGCTCGAGCTTGCCGTCGCGCGAGCGCCGCTCGGGCGCGTCGGGGTCCAGCCGGTGACCGTCGCGGAACGCGCCCTGGCCGCGATAGGCCCACCACTGTTCGCCCGAACCGAAATCATGCACGAAGCCGAAGGCCACGTCGGCGGCGGTGGGCCCGTCGGCGACGGCGACCGACAGGGCATAGTGCAGCGCGTCGCGCTTGGCGTTCAGGCTCCCGTCGATCGGATCGATGATGACCCGCACGTCGGGGTCGCCGTAGTCGATCACCCCCCGCTCCTCAGACAGGGCGCAGAACCGGTAGCCCTCGTCGTGCAGCGTGTCGAGCTCGGCCACAACCGCCGATTCGGCGTCGCGGTCGATGAGCAGCGTGCGGTCACCGCCCTCGCCTCGGGTGCCGGTCTCCCGCGCGCGCTGCACCGTCTCCGGCGAGGCCGCTAGCACCGCCTCCAGGCCGGTCACTGACCGCCGGCACGCGCCCAGCCAATCCGCCTCCAGTGCCGTTCGGGTGAAGCTCATTCTCAACCTATGCTGTCAGACGGTGAGCGAGGACCTGCCCAGCGACCCCCGGGGGGGCGAGACGGACCTGCTCGCCGGCCTCGACCAACCCGACCGGCTGCTGCTCGAGCTGGATGACGAGCAGCGCAGCGCCGTCACTCATCGTGGCCGCCGGCTGGTGGTGACGGGCGCGGCGGGCTCGGGCAAGACGCGGGTGATCGAGACCCGCTTGCGCTGGCTGGTCGCACAGGGAACGCCGGTCGAGCGGATCGGGCTGCTCGTGCCCACCGCCGCCCGCGCCGAGGCCGCCCGCGAGCGGCTGGAGACGGCCCTTGAGATGGGCTATGAGGAGCTGCACGTGCTGACGCCGTCGGCGCTGGCCATGCTCGTTCTCGCTCGGGCCGGAGGCGGGGCCGATCCGACCGTCGCCGCCCTCAGCGCCGGTGACCGCCTGGCCATGCTCGTGCAGCGGATCGACGAGCTCTCGCTGCACCATCACGACTTCGGGGGTCGGCCAAACGCGCTGCTGGCTGGGTTCGTGCGCCGGATCGACCGGCTGAAGGCCGAGCTCGTCACGCCCGAGGAGTACCGGCGCTGGGCGGACGGTTTGCCCGACCAGTCACCCGAGGGCGAGCTCGAGCGCGAGTTCGCGTCCATCTACGTCGCTCACGAGGCCATGCTCGCCCGCAGCGGCGCCCGCGACGCGGGAGACCTGGTCATGGACGCGATCTCGCTCGCCCGCCGTCAGCCCGCGCTCGCTCGGCGCTTCACCCACCTGCTCATCGACGACGCCCAGGAGCTCGATCTGGCCCCGCAGACGCTGGCCCTCGAGGTCGGCGAGCCGGGCCTGACCGTGGCCGGCGACCCGGCTGGTGGGCTGCGCCGCTTCCGGGGCGCGGGGGCGGCGCGGATGGCCAGCTTTCTCAGCGACGGCGCGGCGACGATCGAACTGCCCGGCACGCGGCGCTGCCCGGAGCGGGTGTGGCAGGCGTCGGCCGCCGCGCTGGGCGCGGGAGGAGTCTCGGCCGACCTCGGCGCACCGGGCGGCGCCGGCGGCGAGGTGGAGTTGTGGCGGTGCGCCAACGAGCGTTCCCAGGCGCAGGCGGTCGCGGTCGATGTCGAGCGGCTGGTCACGCGCGAGGGCATCGCGCCGGGGCGGATCGCCGTGCTCGTGCCCGAGATCACCCACGAGGGCCAGGCGGTCAGCGTCGCCCTCGAGGAGCGGGCCATCGCCCATCGGCTGATCGGCGAGGCCGCCTTCTTTCAGCGGGCCGAGATCCGCGACGTGCTGGCCTGGCTGCGCCTGCTCGCCGATCCCACCGACGCGCCGGCCGTGGTCCGGGCCCTGGCCCGGCCGCCGATCGAGCTGCGGTCAGTCGACATCGCTCGCTGTACCCAGATCGCGCGCCGGCGCAAGCTCGACATGGTCGCCGCGCTGGCCGCGGCGCTCGAGTCTCCCCAGGTCCCGCCCGAGGCGCGCGAGCGCATCCGCGTGTTCCTGAAGCTCTACCGCGCCGGGCTGTCGGCGATCGACACGTTGCGCCCCGATCTGTATGTCCACCGGCTGATCGATCGCCTCGGGCTCCGGCGCCAGCAGCTGTTCGCCGCTCAGGCCGACGTCGTCGAGCGGCTGCGGGCTTTGGCCGGGTTCGGCGAGCTGGCGGCGACCTTTGTCCGTCGCTCGCCGCAGGCCACGCCACGCGAGTTCGCGCGGACGATCGCCGCCGTGGCCGACTTCGGCCTCCGCGAACAGGAGGAGCCCGAGCTGGCCCGGCCCGCCGCCGTCCAGGTCCTGACCCTGCCCGCGGCGGGTGGGCTCGAGGCCGAGCACGTGTACGCGATTGGGCTCCACGCTGGGCTTTCGGCGCCCCGCGCAGAGCCGATTCCCGATCCGCTGCTCGTTGAGGAACTGCCCGTTGACGATGACGACAACCACCGGCGGTCGCTCGGTCAGGCGCTGTACGTGGGCTTCAGCCGGGCGGCGGGCCGGCTCGTGCTCGCCTACCCGCGTGCCGATGATCGCGGGGCGGTCCTGCGTCCATCACCGCTGCTCGAGGCCGTGGCCGGTGAGGTGGGGGCGGTCTGGGCCGAGAAGGAGGAGGAGCTGTTCGGACCCGCCGAGGCCCTTCACTCCACCTATCGCCTGATGCGCGACGAGCTCCTGTCGGGGACGGCCCGGGCCGGGGGCCGGCTCAGCGAGCTGCGCTTCGACACCGATCTCGACGTCTCGCACGC
>DASXHG010000385.1:0-1627 GCA_036488625.1 Solirubrobacteraceae bacterium
TGTTGATCCTCCGCGACGCGCTCCTCGGCATCGACCGCTTCGAGGACTTCCAGGACAAACTCGGGATCGCCTCCAACGTCCTCACCAACCGGCTCAAGCTGCTCTGCGACGAAGGCGTGTTCGAGCGCCTCCCCGACGAGAGTCGCCCCGGCCGACCGAAATACGTCCTCACCGATAAGGGCCGCGAGCTCGCGCCCGCTCTGATCGTGCTGATCAAATGGGGCGACCGCCACTACCCGAGTCCGGGCGGGGCCCCACGGCTCACCCTTCACACCGGCTGCGGCGGCAATGTTGGCGCCGACCTCACGTGCGAGCGATGCCACCAACACGTCGGCCGGGGCGAGATCGAGCTGCCTCCAGGACCGGGAGCCTCGCGCAGCGCGCGCTCGGAGCGGGCGGAAAGGGCGCGCCGTCAAAACCAGCGTCAGCCAAGAAGCCCGATCAAGAAATGACCGCTCCTTAAGGAGGAGTCCAACCGTGACGACGATCCGAGATACCAGGCATGAATCGGTGAGCATCTCGGAGGCGCAGGCGTTATGGGACCCGGCGGGCGTTTACTGCAACACCGCCAGCTATGGGCTGCCACCCCGGCCAGGCTGGGAGGCGCTGCAATCCGCTTTGGGCGACTGGCACGGTGGCCGGACAAGCTGGGAGCATTGGGGGGCGAGCACCGAGGCTGCTCGCGCCACGTTCGCACGGCTGGTCGGGGTCGACGCGGCACGAGTTGCTGTCGGCTCAACGGTCTCCGAGTTGTTCGGCTCGATCATCACGGCTCTGCCGGCCGGTGCGCGGGTTGCTGTCCCCGACATCGAGTTCACCTCGATCCTCTTCCCACTGCTGGTGCAGCGGCGACTGGACGTCCGCACCGTTGCTGTGCAACGGCTGGTCGACGCCATTACTGACGGTGTTGAGGCGGTCGCGTTCAGCGCCGTGCAGATGAGCACCGGTGAGGTCGCCGATCTCGACCGGATCGCCGCCGCGGCCCACAGCGTCGGGGCGCTCACGCTGTGCGATGCCACCCAGGCGCTCGGCTGGCTGCCGCTGCGAGCGAGGCGCTTCGATGCGGTTGTCTGCGGCGCGTACAAGTGGTTGATGTCGCCCCGCGGCAGCGCGTTCCTGGCCATCTCGGACCGACTGCTGGAGCGAGTCATTCCACACAGCGCCGGCTGGTACGCCGGCGAGCACGTGCACGAGAGCTACTTCGGACCGCCACTGCGCCTGGCATCAAACGCGCGGAGACTCGACGTCTCCCCGGCGTGGTTCTCGTGGGTCGGAACCGCGCCAGCGCTCGATCTGGTGGAGCGGATCGGCGTCAACGCCATTCACGATCACAACGTGGCTCTCGCCAACAGGTTCCGTGCAGGCGTCGGCATCGAGCCAAGCAACAGTGCGATTGTGTCTGCAGAGCTACCAGGCGCCGCCGAGCGCCTACAGCGTGCCGGGATCATCGCCGCGACGCGAGGAGGACGACTGCGTACCTCGTGGCATGTCTACAACAGCGAGGATGACATCGACCGAGCTCTCGAGGCCTTGAGCCGCTTTTAAAACCGGCAGGGCCGGCAACCACGGGCGGCAGTTGGCTGGGCTATCGATCAGCCGATCTTCTCCGCCAGCTCGACGATGATCC
>DASXHG010000389.1:0-4996 GCA_036488625.1 Solirubrobacteraceae bacterium
CCGTAGTGAAAGATCGATGCACATAGCGCCGCGTCGGCGCCCGCGCTGAGGGCCTGGCTGAGATGGGCGAGCTCTCCGGCGCCGCCGGAGGCGATCACCGGGACCCCCACGGCATCGGCCACGGCTCGTGTGAGCGGCAGGTCATAGCCGGCATTGGTCCCGTCGCGATCCATGCTCGTGAGCAGGATCTCTCCCGCGCCACGCTCGGTTCCCTCGCGCGCCCAGGCGACCGCGTCCCGTCCGGTCGCCGTGCGCCCGCCGGCCAAATAGGCCTCCCAGTGACCGGCGCCGTCTTGCTTGGCGTCGATGGCCAGGACCACGCACTGAGCGCCGAAGTTGTCGGCCAGCTCGTCGATCAGCTCGGGCCGGGCCAGCGCGGCCGAGTTGACTGAGACCTTGTCCGCACCGGCATCGAGTACGGCCTGAGCGTCGCCGACCGAGCGGATGCCGCCGCCGATCGTAAAGGGGATGAAGACCTCGTCGGCGGCGCGTCGGGCCAGGGCCACCACCGTGTCGCGCTTTTCGGACGTGGCCGTGATGTCGAGCAGCACGAGCTCGTCGGCGCCCGACGCGTCGTAGCGGGCGGCCAGCTCAACCGGATCGCCCGCGTCGCGCAGATCGACGAAGCCGACGCCCTTGACCACGCGGCCGGCGTCGACGTCGAGACAGGGGATCACCCGCTTGTAGTGCATCAGCCGTCGAGCGCCGCCTGGCCGGCGCCGACCTCGAGGTGCCCCTCGTAGAGCGCCTTGCCGACGATCACGCCGGTCAGGTTGACCTGGCGAAGGCCGGCCAGGGCCCGCAGATCGGCGACGGTCGAGATGCCGCCGGAGTAGATGAAGCTCCCCCGGACCGCCGCTCCGACCGACTTGACCTCGTCGAGGTCAGGCCCGTTCATCATCCCGTCGCGGTCGATGCTCGAGTAGATGAAGCGGCGCACGCCCCGCCTGCCCATTGCCTGCAAGGCGGCGGACGCCGGCAGGTCGGTCTGCTCGGTCCAGCCCGAAGCGGCCAGCCTGCCGGCCCGGGCATCGATGGACACGATCACCCGCTCATGGTGGGCGGCGAGGGCATCGTCGAGGAAATCGAGGTCCTTGTAGGCGGCCGTGCCGAGCACGACCCGGGCCGCGCCGGCGTCAAGCGCGGCCTCGACTGAGGCCAGGGTGCGCAGGCCGCCGCCGACCTCGACGGGGACGCTGACCGCGTCCGTGATGCGGCGGATGTGCTCGAGATTGGCCGGCTCGCCGCGCCGGGCGCCGTCGAGATCGACCACGTGCAGCGCGCGGGCGCCGGCCTGCACCCACCGCAGGGCCGCGGCGAGCGGGTCGGCGTCGTAGTCGGTGCGCTGCTCGAAGTCGCCCTGGAGCAGCCGGACCGCCTTCCCGTCCAGGATGTCGATGGCCGGTAGGAGGATCATGCCCGCACGGCGGTGCCGGCCCTCGCGCCGGCCGCCGCGTGACCGCGGCACTGACGGGTGAAGTTGGCCAGCATGCGCAGTCCCAGCGCGGAGGACTTCTCGGGGTGAAACTGGACACCGAAGATGCTGTCGCGGCCGACGATGGTGGCAAACCGCTCGCCGTATTCGGTGGTGGCGATCACGTCTTCCGGGCGGGTGGGCCGCGCGGCCAGTGAGTGCACGTGGTAGAAGGCGCCCCCGGCCGCGGGCAGGGTGTCGGTCAGCGCTGAGGGACGCTCGAAGCGGACCTCGTTCCAGCCGATGTGCGGGATGCGCAGGCCACCTGCCTTGAGTGGGGTGACTATTCCGGGGATCAGGCCCAGCCCCGGCGTGGAGCCAAACTCCTCCGAGCGCTCGAACAAAAGCTGCATCCCCAGGCAGATGCCGAGCAGTGGCTGCCCGCCGGCGCCGGCCGTGCGCAGGGGCGCCTCCAGTCCGAGCTCGGCCAGATTGTGCATCGCGCGCGGGAAGGCGCCCACGCCGGGAAGCACGAGCCCGTCCGCCGTGGCGATGCGTTCGGGATCGCGGGTCAGCTCGGCCTGGGCGCCGACGTGCTCGAGCGCCTTCTGCACCGACCGACGGTTTCCCATCCCGTAGTCGATCACGGCGATCCGAGGCGCCGCGCTCAGGACAACGTTCCCTTGGTCGAGGGCACCCCGGTCTCGGTGGGATCAATCCTGACCGCCATCCGCAGCGCGCGGGCGACGGCCTTGAACGCAGCCTCGATGACGTGATGAGCGTTGGTCCCGGCGTCGATCGTCACGTGCAGCGTGAGCCTGGCGTTGGTGGCCAGGGCGCGCAGGAACTCCTCGGTCAGCTCATGGTCGAAGTTGCCGATCGCGCCCGCGGGCAGCTGGGCCTCAAACGCGCACAGACCGCGCCCCGAGATGTCGATCGCGCACGACGCGCGGGACTCGTCCATGGGCACCGTCGCCTGCCCGTAACGGGTGATCCCAGCGCGGTCGCCGAGCGCCTGGTCCAACGCCTGCCCGAGGCAGATGCCGACATCCTCAACGGTGTGATGGGCGCCCGTCTCGAGGTCGCCGCGAGCCGCGACGGTCAGATTCATCCGCCCGTGACGGGCGAGCAGATCCAGCATGTGGTCAAAGAAGCCGACCCCGGTCGAGCGCTCCCCCTCCCCCCGGCCGTCGAGCTCCAGCTCGAGGTGGATCTCGGTTTCAGCGGTCTTGCGGTCGATTTCGGCGGCGCGGACCATCACGCGCCATTGTCGCGAATGCGTGCCTCCAGGGATTCGGCGTGCAGCTCGAATCCCTCGGCCCGGGCGATCGGGGCCGCGGCGCGGGCGAGATCGGCGGCGTCATCCTCGACCCTCACCTGCGCGAAGTGGCGACGGAAGGCGGCCGGCGACAGTGACGAGGCGAAGCGGGCCGCGCCGCCGGTGGGCAGCACGTGGTTGGAGCCGGCGATGTAGTCGCCGAACGCGGTCCCGGTGTGGGGTCCGATGAGCACGCACCCGGCGGTCGTCGCGCGGGCCGCCAGCGCCTCCGATCCGGGACCGCACAGCTGCAGGTGCTCGGGCGCGAAGCGCTCGGAGATGGTCAGCGCGTGCTCGAGCTCGCCGACCTGGATCAGGCGCGCCTCGGCGCCGGTGTCGGGGGCGGCCTTCAGCCGCTCAGCGAGCGTGTCAATCAGCTGTCCGGAGGTCGAGATCCCGACCACCAGCGAGCCCGGTCCGTGTTCGGCCTGAGCGAGGAGATCGAGGGCGAGAACCTCCGCGTCGCACTCCCCGTCGGCGATCATCACCAGGTCGCTCGGGCCGGCAAAGCCGTCGATCCCGACCTGGCCGAACACCTGTCGCTTGGCCTCCTGGACGTACAGGTTGCCGGGGCCGACGATCACATCGACGGGCCGCACGGTCTCGGTGCCGTAGGCCAGGGCGGCGATCGCCTGAGCACCGCCCATGCGGTACACGACCGAGGCCCCGGCCAGCCGGCAGGCCCCGAGGACGACCGAGTTCACCTCGCCGTCGGCACCCGGGGGCGCGCACACGGCGATCTCCTTTACGCCGGCCACCTTGGCGCAGACCGTCCCCATCACTACGGTGCTCGGATACGGCGCCCGGCCGCCGGGAACGTAGACGGCGCCCCGCCGCACGGGGACCTCGCGCAAGACCACCTGATGACCGCCGAAGTCCACCGTCCGGTCCTCGGACAGCGCCGCCTCGCAGACCCGGGTGACGTTCTCGATCGCCCGCGTCAGCCCCTCGCGGACGTCACCGGGCAGGCGCCCGAGCGCGGTCTCGAGCTCGGCGTCGGGGACCTGCAGGGCCGACGGAGTCGATCCCCCGGTGTCGAACTGACGCGTGTAGTAGCGCAGGGCGTCGTCGCCGCTGGCGCGCACGCGGGCGATGATCTCGGTCACCTGCTCGCGGACCGACTCGGCGGCGGGCACGAGGTCGCGCAGCTCCTCGGCCAGCGCCGTGGGATCCCCGGACAGGGTCAGGCGCTCAAACTGCATGCAGTCGCTCCAGGAGCCGGTCAATGGTGTCGGCGCGCAGCTTGTGGGCGACCGGATTGGCGATCAGGCGGGCCGTGCAGGTGGCGATCTCCTCGCGAACCACGAGCCCGTTCTCGCGCAGCGTCGTCCCGGTCGCCGTCAGGTCGACGATCGCCTCGACCATCCCCGTCAACGGCGCCAGCTCGACCGAGCCCTTGACCTCAACGATCTCGGCCTGACGCCCGGTCTCCAAAAAGTGCTGGGCGGCGATGCGCGGGTACTTCGTGGCCACGCGCACGACGCCGAGACGGCGCAGCGCCTCGGCGGCCCGGTCGGGGCCGTCGACGCCGGCCAGCACCATCTGGCAGCGGCCGTAGCCGAGGTCCATCAGCTCATAGACTTCGCGCTCGGCCTGCTCCATCAGTACGTCCTTGCCGGTGATGCCCAGGTCGGCGGCGCCGGACTCAACGTAGGTCGGCACGTCCGACGGGCGCATGGTCACGATCCCGCTGTCCTCGAAGAGCAGCTTGCGGTCGTTCTCACGCACCTCGCGCGTGTCGATCCCCAGCCGGTCGAGGAGGTCCAGGGTATCGGTGAACAGGGTGCCGCGCGGGACGGCTATGCGCAGTCCGTTCATCTCCGTCCCCCGAGGGATCGACCGCGCTCCTCACCGGTCAGCGCGATGTGCAGGCGTTCGACATTGAGCGCGAAGCCGACTGCGGGGAGCGGTCGCCCGAAGCTGCCCAGCAGCTCGTCATAGCGGCCCCCACTGCCCAGTGGGACCCCGTAGGCGGGGTCGTAGACCTGGAATACGGCGCCCGTGTAGTAACCGATGCTCCGCACCAGGCCGAGGTCGAAGATGATCCGCTCGGCCACCGCTGGGGCCAGGCGCGCGTGAACCTCCCGCATGCCGGCGAGCGCGGTGTGCAGGACGTCCTCGAGATCGGCAAACACCTCTGGTCCCCCGCGGGTGCGCGACACCCGCAGGAGCAGGGCGGCGGTGTCCTCGGCGATCTCCAGCTCGCGGACCTGTCGCTCGAGGTCGACGAAGTCGCCCCTGGACAGGGCACCGAGGATCCGCTC
>DASXHG010000398.1:0-2061 GCA_036488625.1 Solirubrobacteraceae bacterium
GAGCCGCGCGGGCCGACGCAGGCCCCGACCGGATCGACCCCGTCGACATGAGAGACGACGGCGATCTTCGAGCGGTAGCCGGGCTCGCGCGCCACCCCGGTGATCTCCACCAGGCCGTCGGCGATCTCGGGGACCTCGAGCTCGAACAGGGACTTGATCAGCTCGGGGTCACGCCGCGAGACGATGATGCTCGGGCCCTTGGTCGAGTTGGAGACGTCCTTGATCACGGCCTTGATCCGCTGGCTGTGGTCGTAACGCTCACCCTCGACCTGCTCGGACTTGGGCAGCAGCGCCTCGACCCGCTCGCGGAGCTGGACCAGCGTGTAGCGCGAGTCGGACTGCTGAACGATGCCGGTGATGAGCTCGCCGACGCGATCGCGGTACTCCTCGAACATCATGTCCCGCTCGGCCTCGCGGATCCGCTGCAGGATGACCTGCTTGGCGGTCTGGGCGGCGATCCGGCCGAAGTCGTGCGGCGTGACGTCCTCGGTCTCGATCTCGTCCTCGTATTCCTTGAGCTTCTCGAGGTCGATCTCGGGCTCGGGCGGCTCGCGCATCTCCCCCGTCTCGGGGTCGACCGTGGGCTGCTGGTCGGTGGTCGCCTCGACGAGCAGCTGCTCCTCGAGCTCCGGCGGGATCTTCAACTCCCACACGATGAAGTCGCCGCTGTCCCGATCCATCTCGACCTTGGCGTAGGGAGCTGATCCGGGGGTCTTCTTATAGGCGGACAGGAGCGCGTCTTCCAGCGCTGCCATGAGCTTCTCAGATGAGATGTTCTTCTCTGCGGCGAGGCCCCGCACGGCCTCAACTATCTCCTTGGACATGGTGCTCAGTCTCCGGGTACGAGGTTGGAGCGGACGATCTGCTCGTAGGGGATCGTCACGACGCCATCAGGGGCGGCAATCGTCACGTCCTTGTCCGACGCGCCGACGAGTTCACCGACCACGGTCTTCGACTTCGGCGTCGATTGCTTATGGCCGTCCGCCGCATCGCGCAGTCTCACGCGAGCGCGGCGGCCGAGGAAGCGGGTGTAGTGCTGGGGCTTGGTCAGGGGCCGGTCCTGACCGGGCGAGGACACCTCCAGCGAGTACTGCTCGCGATAGTCGTTCAGGTGGCTCGTGACCTGCTCACAGAGGGCCAGGGTCACGCCGCCGGGGTGATCGATGAACAGACGCAGCGTTTGACCGGAGACGAGTTCCGCCAGCAGCACCTCGACCTCGGGCTCGAGGCCGCTGAGGCGGGCTTCGATCTCGGTCTGTAGTGCACTCACGTTCTCCTCCGTCATAAATCTCATAAAAAAAGTGGGCGAGCGCCCACTTTCAAGAAACTGCTGCCGGGCGTTCCCGGCACGAAAGCTGTTCGTTCAGCGTAGCACCGAGACCTCGGCGTGGGAGTACGACCGTGGGCGCGCAGGCCCGCCCCGGCGAGGGTCAGTCGGCGGCCCGAGCGCGGGCACGATCCCGGTACACGCGGTAGTCGCGGCGACCGGGCTGCAGGCAGGCGGCGAGCGCCAGTGGGTGGCGAGCCTCGGCGTGGCGGCCGAGCAGCTGCAGGGAGCGCCCGAGGCAGAACAGCGCGTAGTCGTTGGTCGGCGCGCGGTCGATCACGGCCTGGAATTCCTCCGCCGCCTGCTCGTAGTTCTGGGTGTGAAACAGCGCCCGGCCGAGCGCCTCACGGATCGAGGTCTGCTCGGGGGCCAGGTCGCGGGCACGAGAAAGAGGGATCGTGGCCTGATGGTGATGACCCGCCTCCAGCAATTCGGTGCCACGGCGGAAGAGGTCGTAGAGCTCCTCCATGGGCGATCAGTCTAGTCGCGATCAACCGGGCGACTCGCCGCCTCGGTGGTCGTCGCCCGGCCGCCGGCCTCGCAGACGGGGACGTGGCGGGAGGGCCCACAGCGCCCGCATGCGCCCGGTCGCGCCGAGTCCCTGGCGCAGCTCCTCGCGCAGGGCGCGGCGGCCGCCCGGGACCGGCGCCGGAGCCCTTCCCGCGTAGCGACCGAGGCGCAGTCCCCGAACGTAGGCGGCCGCGGGCACGGAGTCCCGGAAGCGGTGCTCGAGC
>DASXHG010000404.1:0-1755 GCA_036488625.1 Solirubrobacteraceae bacterium
CGGACCGGCGTCGACGTGCACCTCGCGATCGCCGGCCAGGAACACGAACCGCGGGTGCCCGGAGACGATGTAGATGCCGCTGTCAGCCTCGCCGTGATGGTGGTCGCCGGAACGTTGGCCGGGGGCCATGGTGTTGCCGCCCATCCACAGGTGGCGAGATCCGGTCAGCGAACCGGAGATGGCGGCGAACCGCTGCATGCCAGAGGTCTGCGGGGTGTTCGTGCTCCGGTCGGTGGGGCACGAGACGGTGAGTGGCCGGCGCCACTCGGGCGGTGCGGCTGGGCCGGGCTCCTCAAACGCGGTCATGAGCCAAGCGTAATGCGCGCGCGTTTTGGCCCACGGACTTCCGCGGAATTGTTCGGCGATTGGCGTTCGGCGATTCGCGGCTAGGCCGCTTCACGCCCGGCGGGCTGGCCGGCTTCGGGTCCGCAGTCACGGAGATCGGTGGCCAGCCGGTGCGCCGTCTCCTCCTCCCAGCGCCCGGAGGCGACGAGATCCCGGCACAGGTGAAAGACATCTTGCAGCGCGGCCTGCGCTTCGGAGTCGGTGGACAGCTTGGTGCTGAACAGCAGCGTGTCGGCGTCCTGGCGAATTCGATCCTGCTCGTCGCTCTGGAGCTTGGTCGGGCCGAGTTCGTCCAGCGTGTGCATGACGCGGCCATAGGCTTGGGTGCGCTCGGCGTTCATCGACGATCCTGGGGGGAGAGGCGTGTATCCATTCCCCTCAGGATAGGAACGGGCGGACGCCCGCTTCACTCAGGCGCGAACAGCCGTGGGTCGGCTGTGGTGATGCCGTGAACGCCGAGCCCGCGCAGGGCGTCGATTGACTGGCGTTCGTTCACGGTCCACGCGTAGAGCCGGCCTCCGCGCTCACACACCTCGCGCAGCAGCTTCGAATCGACCAGCCGGTGCTGCGCCATCACCGCGTCCCATCGGTGGTCGGTCAGTCCGGCCAGGACCTGCGCGCGCCAGTCATACCAACGCCGGCTGAAGCGAGCGATCCGGCCGCCGACCGAGATACCGGCCCTCACCTCGGGGTCGAGCTCACGCAGGCGACTGATCACCGCCGGCACCTGAGAGGAGATGAGCGTCCGCTCGAGCAGCGCCGCGTCGCGCAGCGCCCGCAGCAGGTCGGCTTCGACGCCGACGCGCTTGATGTCGACGTTCAGCTCGACGCCTGTGAACCGGGGAGCGCTCAGGTGCGCGAGCGCCTCATCCAACGCGATGTTCGCCCGCCGCCGCGCGTCAAGCTGGGTGTGGGCCAGAACGAGCTCGCCGCGGCACCGTCGAACATCGAATTCGATCATGTCGATCCCGACGGCGAGGGCCGCGTCGAACGAGGCCAGCGTGTTGCCCGGCGCGAGCGCGCTGGCGCCGCCGTGGCCTATGCGCTGGAAGGGCCTGATCATTCTCTAGAAAGCTGTCACGTCCGCGGGACGGGGGCAACGACAGATCTGTCTAGGTCTTGTTAAGGCGCTGTCTGCCGGCTGACGCCTCCGACGTACGGGGTTAAGATTCCCGTATGGGCCTTGACGAACCCACTCGCCAGTCGGCCGGAGACCGCTGCGAGGAGTGCGGCGCCAAACTCACCCCGGCCGAGCTCGAGGCCGTGCTCGAGTCGGGCGGACCGACGCTGTGTGCGATCCACCTCGCCGAGGACGAGCCTGGTCTCGTGGCCAGCGAGGCGGAGCTCGACGAGCTCTAGTTCGCGGGAGGCGCCGCGACGCGCGAGCGGATGGCTCAGCCGGGCAGCCGG
>DASXHG010000010.1:0-4830 GCA_036488625.1 Solirubrobacteraceae bacterium
TGCCCTGGGACATTGCGCTGGTCCACGGTGGGACTCCGCCATCGAAGTTGAAGTAGTACTCCCACGTGAGCCCTCCGGCACGACGCGCGGCGAGTGGAATCAGTTCGGCCAGCATCGTCCGGCACCGGCTTGCGTACCGGCCTCCGGCCGCGCACATCCATTGGGCCTTGCCGAAGCTCCCTAGGACCTGTAGCTCAATGCCCTGGCCGGGGTAGGACTCCCACACGAGCTGGGAGCCGGCGAACTCGACGCGTTGGCCGTAGCCGAGCAACGGCCCACGGCTCCACCACTGGCGGTTGCGGTCCAGGGTGAGGAACAGCGCCGGTAGCCGCGACGCAGTCAGGAGCCCGGCGCTCGTGATGTGCCGGATGTTCGTGATCACGGCCTCGAGTTCGCGTGCGCGCGCGGGCGGCAGAGCCTTGATCTCGGTTGACGCCGCGTGGAGGCTGGCGGCGTATCGCCGGTAGGCGGCCGCAGTGATCTGGCCCTTTTGGCGCAATCGGTTGAGCGCGCTGAGCGCGCTCACCGGCTGATGTCTCGTAAGCGCCTTCACGTCGGCAACAGCGGCGGGGGTGAAAGCGCGCATCGGCCCAAGGCGGCCGGCCGTGAGGAATCGGTCGGAGTAGCGAACGGTCCGGCCATCGGTCCCCATCCGCGTGACCTCGGCGGCGCCCGCCGCGGAGACGAGGAGCGCAAAAAACAACCCCCCGAGACAGCCAAGACGCGCCAGCCGCCGAGCCGACAGCGCGGCCGCAGCGCAAGCGGCGTGCCCGGCGAGACGCGACGTCTGGCGGGGACTAGGGATCAAACCGGGCGTTCAGGGGGCCTTGCTCCGCGGCGAGTGCTCCATGCGCACTTGCCGTTGAGCCGAGCGGAACGTGAATCCAATCATCCAGCGCCGACTTGTTGCCCGCCCAGTCCCAGGCGTAAACGCTGAGCCGGTAGCGGCCTCGGCGCAATCCGGCCAGTGGTAGTGGCTCGGTCAGGCCACCGGCGAGGTTGTAGATCCAATTCGGAATGCATCGCAAGCGCGTATAGAAACACGCAAAGCCAGGGTTTGCCGCACCCGGGGCAAAGATCACCGGTTTCAGCGCGGGTGACAGATAGCCGGTCCCGCGCATCGCCCACTCAAGCCCGGTGACCGGACGACCGGAGGCGGTGTAGAGGCGCCAGGCGAGGGCAGCCGGGGCGAGCACCGGGGTCTCGTAGCTCTCTTTCTGGATGAAGCTTTGCGGGTCAAAGGCGCCGACGATGACGTGGCCGTCGCCAAACACGCGCGGGACGCCGATGATCGGAGGCTCGGTATCGGTGTAGGGCCTTAGGTCGCCGCCGGGACGGAGAGGATTGAGATAGCTGTTGTCGCCACCCTCTTGGAAGGCCAGGTGCCCGAAGCCGTGCTCAACGGCGCCGATCTCCGTCTTGTAGGCGGTGACGTACTGGCCGCTTCTGACTGTCGGAACGATGTGCCAGTAGGTGAAGGCGCCTACGGTGACCTTGTAGTCGCCGTAGCTTCCGGTCGCGGCTGGGCTGGCGTAGCCGGACTGAATCGCGTACACAGGCTGATAGTTGCTGGCCTCGATGTCGACGCCGACGTGGAAATTCGCCGGGCGAAGCTCATTGATCCCCGCCCGAATTGCGTGCTGGCGATGAAACGGGGTGATCGGCCAGCCCGGGATCGTCCCCCGCGGGAGGCAGCCCACCGAGCACGGCCGGGCGTCGGCCCAAAACGGCGGGAGGCGATCCTGTCGATCCGGACGCCGCTGCAGGCGCGTGATCGCAAAGGGCCAGATGTCCAGCCGCAACCCGCGACGGTTGGATATCGCCGTGTACGTGGCTCGAGCATTGATTCGCAAAGCCTGATCGGAAGCACGCGCGGCCACGATCTCAGGACCGAATGTGACCGCCTGCGTGCTGCTCGCCGAGGGATCGCGGTCCACGGCAAAGGTCGTCCCCCGCCGGGTGGCGAAGTCGAGCATCTCCCGAGTCAGAACCAGCGCTCGCCGCGGGCGACGGTGAGCCGTGACGAGCACGCGCCCTTGCCGCAAAACGACGGCGAGCACGGCCGTCCGCGGGCTCTGAACCCGCGACCCGATCGCGACTCGGCGACACGCGAGCCGCAGAATTGCGTGTCGTAGGCTGTACCGGTTGCCGGCCAGCGTGAAGCGCAGGTGACCTGGCCTCGAGACTCGGATCAAGTCGCCAGCCTGGAGAAAGACGCCCAGCGGAGGCGGCGAAGCCGGCGGCGAGCCCGCCGGCGGTGGGAGTGGGTTATGAAGCCGGTGCCCGTCTCGGACGACGGCGACATGTGCCGGTATGCGCGGTAGCGGAATGTGGACGGCGCACGGAGCGATCACGCCCGGTTAGTACAGGCTGTTGGCGCCCAATGTCAATGCGTTGCGCAGTGAGAACGGTCCAGCGTTGATCATCCAGGGCCGGCCCAGCCACATGTACGCGTCGACCTGTGCGGCGGCGATCCGGTGATCGGCCGCACTCAGGTGCCAGCGCCGGGCCGCGACCTTCGTGGTCGGCGGGATGCCAAGGCGCTGGCAGAGTCGCTGGCTCGGGTAGCTGCACGGCGGCGTGTAGTTCGACGCGGCCCCGCCCCCCGGTATCTGCCCGGCCAGGTACGGGGTGCCGTTCTCGTCTGTGTTGATGACGAAGTGCTTGTGCCGCGCTCCGGCGGCCCCGAGCGCACGGTTGATCTGCGCTCCCCACCGCAGCTGCTGATGGGTCGAGCCGTATTGGGTGACGTTGAGCGCGAATCCGCGCGAGTGCCAGATCCCAGAGCGTTCGAGCAACGAGGCTACGGCCGCGGGCTTGTACCACGCGTACGCGCCAGCGTCGATGTACACGGTGGTGTGGGGCAGCGAGTTGAAGACCTTGGCGGCGTAGGCAACGAGCTGCTCGGGAACTCCGGAGGAGATGCAGAGCCCAAACGGCAGGTCAGGCTGAAGGATCAGCGCGACTCGGGACGATCCGATCCCGGCCGCATAGCCGTCGATCCACGATCGGTAGCGGGCCTGGTTGCCCGCTGACCAGGACCCCGAGCACGTCTCCCACGGAGTGAGCCGGAAGATCGCGACCTGCGTCAGGACATTCGGATTGCCCTGAGTCGAGTCGCGAATCGATTCCTGCGCGGTAGCTCTCGGGTTGCCGTCCCAATATCCATCCCAGACCGCATGCGGTTGCAGGGCGAGCTTCCCCAACAGCTGCTTGTTGTGTCCGTGGGCGGCCGCGTATGCGGGCCAGATGCTGTCGATCGGGCCCCGGTAGGTTCCCCACCGCAAGCCCGCCAGCGGGTTGCTGTGATGAGTGTGCAGACCGCCATTGGCGCTGCCCGCCCAAGCCGGTACGGCCCCGGCGATCAGCGCCAGCGTGACAATGAGCACGGCAAAGCCGCCTCGACACACCCCCAGAGTCCAGTCCATTCGCCGGACAGGGTAGCCGCTCGTTCAGCGGACGCGGCCGGCGGTGGACGAACAGGCAGGTGAAGTTCAGGGGTCCGGCCGGTCGAGGTAGCGCAGCACCGCGAGCACCCGTCGATGGCCGGCGCCGTCGCTGTGCAGATCGAGCTTGCCGAAGATGCTCGTGATGTGACGTTCCACCGTCGTGACCTCCACGTAGAGGCGAGCGGCAATGGAACGATTGGACCGACCCTCGGCTATGAGGTCGAGGACCTGTTTCTCGCGATCGGTCAGGCTGTCGAACGGATCGCGCCGGCGCCGGCGCCCGGCGAGCCGGGCGAGGATCAGCGGGTCGATCGCCACGCCTCCCTGCGCCACGCGGTGGACCGAGGCCGTGAGCTCATCGACATCGTTCAGACTCGCCTTCAGGAGATACCCAAACCCGTCGGGCCGGTCATCGGCCACCAGCACGTATTGCAGTTTCGGAAGCTCGGACAGAATGAGAAGGCCAAGGTGAGGGTCGATGGCACGGATCTCGCGCAGAGCCTCGGTCCGGTCTGTCTCGCTGACGTCCGGCCATAGATCCATGTCGACCACCGCCACGTCCGGACGATGCGCTCGGAGCCTGCGGATCAGGTCCCGGGGGGTGTCGGCCCCGGCCACGATCTCGGCGCCGGAGCGCTCCAGCACGTGAGCGATACCCGCCCGGTAGATCGGCTCACCGGCGGCGACGACGACCCGCGTCCCTAAGATGGCCGTTGGCAGCCGCTCTCTCTCAGATGACCTGCCCAGCAACGAGAGTGAGGGCGCCGGCCGCAGCGCAGTGACGGAGTTCGCGCTCATCGTCTCCCCCGGTCTCGCTGCTCCACACGGCCTGTCTGCGCGCGTCGAGACAGCCATCTGGCCTCCGGCCGGGCTGCCCGTGTTGAACTAGATGGCTGGTCCATGACGGATCTTTCCCTTGGCGTCGCGGTTGGCGCGTGACTTGTGAGCCAGTCTCGATCATGGGCCGGCGATTCGCGTCCGCCAACTGCACAGTCGACTGGCCAGTCTGTGGCCGCCGGCCAGTCCGGCCTGCCAGCCCGAGGGCGCACTCTAGGCGCGCACCGCGTCGGGGCTGAGCGCCTCCTGAAGCTGGTTGCGCGAGCTGACGTCGAGCTTGACGAACACCTTGCGCAGGTGGTACTGGACCGTGCGCGGGCTGATGAAGAGCCGGGCGCCGATTTCAGGATTCGAGAGTCCGTCACTCGCCATCTGTGCGATCTGGGCCTCCTGGGCAGTCAGTCGCGTGGCGGCCTCCGGCGTCCGGGCCCCGACGGTCTCGCCGGTGGCGAGCAACTCCCGGCGGGCTCGCTGCGCGAACCCAGCGGCTCCCATCGAGGCGAACATCTCGTATGCGGCACGCAGCTGTTTGCGCGCATCGACA
>DASXHG010000033.1:0-30041 GCA_036488625.1 Solirubrobacteraceae bacterium
CGCCTTCCTGGCCCGCTATGTACAACAGGGACGAATCTCGCTGCCGAGCGCCGAGCGCATCGCCGCCGATCTGGTCGACACGATCCCGCGTGCCGCATTCAAGCTGTGACCGCCTGGTAGCAGGGTGCCGGCGAGTGACAAACGATAAGCCTCGGCTCGCCCGCGCGCGTGCGCGCGAACTGGGATTCCGGTCACAGCGCGCGCCAGCGCGCATCGTGCACTTCGGGCTCGGGAACTTTCACCGCGCGCATCAGGCCTGGTACACGGCGCGCGCCGCCGATGCCGCCGGCTGGGGCATCGCGGCGTTCACTGGCCGCAGCCCAGCTGCCGCCCGGGAGCTCGCCAAACAGGACGGCCTGTACACGCTGGTGGAGCGCGGCCCGTCCGCTGACCGAGTTGAGGTCGTAACCAGCCTCGTGGAGCCGGTGGACGGTGCGGACGTCGGCCGGCTCCTGGGCCTGTTCGAGGACGCGGCGGTCGCACTCGTCACGATCACCGTGACCGAGGTCGGTTACCGGCTGCTTGGTGACGGCTCTCCCGACCCGGGCGACGACGAGCTCGCGGCAGACCTGACGATGCTGCGGACCGCGACGGCAACTGGCGCGTCGCTGCGTGGCCTGACCCCGTCGACGCTGCTCGGACGTCTGCTGACCGGATTGGAGGCGCGCCGGCGTCAGGAGCTGCCGCCATTGGCCGTCGTGCCCTGCGACAACGTCCCCGCCAACGGCGCCTACGTGCAGACCGGCGTGCTGGGTGCAGCGCTCACGGTCAACCCCGAGCTGCACGAGTGGGTCGGGGTGAACGTGTCGTTCGTGTCCACGTCTGTGGATCGCATCACCCCCAGGGTGACCCGCGAAGACCGTGAACAGCTGAACTCCACGCTGGACTGGGTCGACGCAGCCCCGGTCGTGACCGAGCCGTTTCACGACTGGATCCTCTCGGGCACGTTTCCGGCGGGCCGGCCGAGCTGGGAGGACGCCGGTGCCCGCTACGTCGAGGACATCGAGCCTTGGGAGCAGCGCAAGCTCTGGCTGCTCAACGGCGCTCACACCCTGCTCGCGTTTGCAGGGCTGCTGCTAGGTCATCGCAATGTCGCCGAGGCGGTCAACGATCCCTGGCTGCGGTCCGCGGTCGAGCTCCTATGGGCCGATGCCTCGCGACAGCTTCCGACCAACCTGGACCTCCCGGCTTACTGCGCTGCCCTTTGCGAACGGTTCTCGAACTCACGAATCGAGCACCAGCTGACCCAGATCGCCGAGGACGGCACCGAGAAACTGCAGCTGCGGATCGTTCCGGTCTGCGTGGCCGAGCTCAACGACGGCCGCCTTCCGGCCGGGGGCGCGCTCGCGGTCGCCGCGTGGATCGCCTCCGACGCCGCGCGCCTCGCCGACCCGGATCGCGCGCTCGCTGCGCTCGATCCCGCGCTGACACGTTCCGAGCGGGCCGCCGAGTTCGCTGCTGCGGTCAAGCAGGGCATCGCCGAGTTGCGCTCGCGGTCTGCCGGAGTCCCGTAACCGGCCACCCCGGCCGGATTCATAGGCCGGCGGTGACCAGCGTCCGCGCTGCGGCCGCGCTCTCGGCCCGGGCGGCCGCCTGGGCGACGCGAGGGTCGTCGCTGCAATCGGCGAGGTTGATAACGACCATCCTCGCCGCGGCCCGGCACACCGCCTCTGCCAGCAGTGCGCCGGCCGACGCGTCGCCGGCCAGGGCCGGCTTGCTCTGAGCCGCGACCGCCGCGGCAAGCTCGGCCACTTCGGCCGCGGCGTGGGCGATCGCCAGGGCAGACTCCGATGCCCGGCTGAGTGCCGAGGCGAGGAGCTCGGCCCGCGACGGGTCCTCGACCGGGAGCCGGGCTGCCGACAGCACCGGCTCGTACGCGGTCAGCTCGCGCTCGGCGCCCACGATGAGCTCGGTCCGAAGCTCACGCGCCCGCACCGTCACGGCCGAGTCGTGGGCGAACGCAGCCGTCATCTCCACCAGCGCGGCGGCCAGGGCTCCGGCCCAGGCCACGGCGCTCCCCCCGGCCGGCGCCGCCGTCGCCTCGGCGACGGACTCGATCAGCTCCGCGAACGGTTGCCCCGCGCCGCCAGACACCGAACTAGTGTCCCAGCCACTCACCACACTGCTCGCGAATTTCCGACTCACGCCACTAGAACAAGCCGACGGTCCGGCCCGTCTCGGTGACGTCAACGTTCACGGCCGCCGACTCCCGGGCGAGTCCGGGCATCTGGGTGATGTCCCCGCACAGAGGAACGATCCAGCCGGCACCGGTATATGCCCGCGCGTCGCGAACGGGAAGCGTGAAGCCCTCGGGCGCTCCCAGCAGCTCGGGATCGGCGGACAGGGAAAGGTGCGTCTTGGCCATGCAGATCGGGAGGTTTCCGAGCCCGTCGGCGGTGAACTGCCGGAGCTTGCGCTCGGCCTCGGCGTAGATGTAGACGTCACGCGCGCCGTAGATCCGCGTGGCGACCGCCTCGATTTTCTCCACCAGCGACGCGTCGTCTTCGTACAGCCTGTGGAAGTCGCTCTCCTGCTCGCAGGCGCCGACGACCGCGCGGGCGAGCTCCGCCGCGCCCTCCCCGCCCTCGGTGAAGGCCTCGTTCACCTCGGCGGCAAACGCCCCGTACTCCAGCGCGAGCTTCTGGACCAGCTCGACCTCCTCGTCGCTGTCCTCGGGACGCCGGTTGACCGCGACCACACACGGGACGCCGAACTCGCCGACGATCGCCAGGTGTCGTCTGAGGTTCTGCGACCCGATCACGATCCCCGCCATCCCCCGGGCGCCGTTCGAATCCGCGCTGCCATCGAGGCCGCCGTGGTGCTTGAGGGCTCGCACCGTGCAGACCAGCACGACGCAGCTGGGGCGCAGGTCGCCGAGTCGGCAGACGATGTCGAAGAGCTTCTCCATCCCCATGTCGGAGCCGAACCCCGACTCGGTTACGACGTATTCGCCGAGCCGCAGTCCCAACAGCGACGCGATCAGGGACGAGTTTCCGTGGGCGATGTTCGCGAACGGGCCGCAGTGCATCAGGCAAGGCTGGCCCTCGAGCGTCTGGATCAGGTTGGGCTTGATCGCGTCCTTGAGGAGCACCGCCATCGCGCCGGCGGCCCGGAGGTCGTCGGCGGTGATCGGCCGCGCGCCCTCGTAGCTGTATCCGACGGTGATCGCGCCCAGACGACGGCGCAGGTCGGCCAGGTCTCGAGAGATCGCGACGATCGCCATGACCTCCGACGCCGCGGTGATGTCGAAGCCGGTCTCACGCGGGTACCCGTTGGGGCGGCCGCCGAGGCCGATCGTGATCTGCCGCAGGGCGCGGTCGTTTATGTCGACCGAGCGCTTCCAGGTGATCCGCAGGGCGTCGAGCTTGTGCTGGTTGCCGTGGAGGATCGAGGCGTCGAGCATCGCCGCGAGCAGGTTGTTGGCCGCGCCGATCGCGTGGATGTCGCCGGTGAAGTGAAGGTTCAACTCCTCCATCGGGACGACCTGCGCCCAGCCGCCGCCGGCGGCGCCGCCCTTGAGCCCGAATACCGGGCCCAGCGACGGCTCGCGAAGGCACAGCACCGGACGCCGTCCGATCGTGCCGAGTCCCTCGGTCAGCGAGACGGCCGTCGTGGTCTTGCCCTCCCCGGCCCGGGTCGGCGTGACGCCGGCGACGCAGATCAGCTTTCCGGTGGGGGCGGAGGCGAGCCGGTCGAGCGCCGACAGGTTGATCTTCGCCTTGTAGCGACCGTACGGCTCGACCTCCTCAGGGATGAGTCCGACCATCTCGCCGATCTCGTCGATCGGCCGGAGCCGGGCGGCCTGCGCGATCTCGAGACTGCTCGGCATCGGCGTGTTAGCTCGCCGCTGCCCGCCGTTGCGACCGCCGCCCCGCGGTCGGCTTGAGGCCTTGCCGCTGACGCGCGAGCCGGTCATGCGTGGCGGGCGTCGGGCGTCAGCACGACGGTTTGCAGCTCGGTGAACGACTGCATCACGTGCGCGCCGCCAACTCGCCCGATGCCGCTGTCGGAGCCGGCGCGACCGCCGAACGGCAGATGGGCCTCCCAGTAGTTGGTCGACTCGTTGATGTTGACCCAGCCGGTCCGGACTCGGTCGGCGAACTCGAGGCCGCTGGTGAGGTCGGCGGTGAAGATCGCCGACAGCAGGCCATACGGAGACGCGTTGGTCAGGTCGATCGCTTGCTGGAGCGAGTCGATCGCTACGACCGGCGCGACGGGTCCAAAGGTCTCCTCGACCGCGATCCGCGCGTCGGGCGCCACGTCGGTGAGCACGGTCGGCTCCCAGTACAGCGACGTGGCGAAGCCGCTCGCTCGCGAGCCACCGCTGACGACGCGCGCGCCGCGCTGCACCGCGTCGCCCACGTGCGCGTCCATCTTCGCGGCGACCGGCTCGTTGTTGACAGGTCCCATCGTCGTGTCGTCGTCGAACGGATCCCCGAGCAGGATCCGCTCGGCCACCCGCCGCGCCAGCAGGGCGACGAATTCGTCTTGGACGGCGCGGTGTACGAGGATCCGCTCCCCCGCGGTGCAGCTCTGCCCGGCGCACAGATAGCAGGCGGTCAGCGTTGCGTCGGCGGCGGCCTCCAGGTCGGCGTCGTCCATCACGACCAGGGGGCCGTTGCCCCCCATCTCGAGCAGCGCGGCCTTGCCGGCGGCCGCCTGCGCCACGAGCCGTCCGGTCGCGGTCGAGCCGATGAACCCGATGCCGTCGGTCCCGGGGTTGCGGGCAATCTCGTCGCCGACCACGGGACCCGGACCGGTGACGAGGTTGAAGACGCCGGGGGGCAGGTCCGCGTCGGCGACGCACTCCGCGAGCGCGACCGCGCAGATCGCCGTCGACGGGGCCGGCGTCCAGACCACCGTGTTGCCGCACGCGAGCGCGGGCGCGATCAGCTCCGCGGGCATCGTGTACGGCCAGTTCCAGGGGCTGATCACGCCGACCACGCCGCGCGCGCGCCGCACGAGCATCACACGCTTGCCCGGCGAGAACGAGTTCGGTAGCTCACCGCCGAGCCGCTTGCAGTCCTCCGCCGCCATCCGCCAGTACTCGACCAGCTCGTCGACCTCCCCGAACGCCTCGGCGTGCAGCGGCTTGCCCTGATCGAGGGTCAGAGTGCGGGCGAGCTCGCTGCGGCGTGACTCGATGATCTCGGCGATCGCGGTCATCTTCGCCGCACGTTCGAACGCCGTCAGCCGCGACCAGCCATCGGCGGCGCGCCTCGCCGCTTCGATCGCCCGGCGCGCGTCCTCGCGATCGCCCTGCGGGACAGAGCCGATCACCTCGCTCGTCGCGGGGCTGGTCGCCTCGAACGTCTCCCCGTTGGCGCTGGGCTGCCACGCGCCGTTTACGAACATTTGCTGCGCGGTGCCCGTCGCCATTTCCGCTCCAGCCGGGGCCTCGTTGACACAGTTAGACAACTGATATATAACAGCCGCATCAGGCCCGGGTCAACTGGGGCCCGTTCGTTTGGGCAGCCGGAGGCTGAGGGGCCACATTGCGAGCTGCGCGGGAAGAACGCGCCACCGGGGAGGTTGATTCATAGATGGCAACGGTCACCGGAGAGCGAACCGACACGCAGGAGCTCGCGGGGTTCGGTTACAAGCAGGAACTGGACCGCTCGCTGGGTAGCTTCTCTTCGTTCGCGGCCGGGTTCAGCTACATCTCGATCTTGACCGGCGTCACCGCGCTGTTTGGGTTCGGGTACCTGAATGCCGGTCCCGGCGTGTGGTGGACGTGGCCCGTGGTCGTCTTCGGTCAGGTCCTGGTTGCGCTGTGCTTCATGGAGCTGGCCGCGCAGTACCCGATCGCCGGCTCGGTGTATCAGTGGTCAAAGCAGCTCGGAGCCGGTTTCTTTTCCTGGATGACCGGCTGGATTTACATCGTCGGCGCGATCGTCACGATCGCTGCCGTGGCGGTCGACTGGCAGGTCGTGCTGCCCCAGATCACCACCGGCTTCCAGTTCCTCGGCACCAAGGCCGACGCCGGCCTCACGATCACCAAGGGCGGGGCCCAGAACGCGTTGTTGCTCGGCGCGATCCTGGTCGGCATCACGACCACGATCAACATGCTCGGCGTGAAGTTGATGAGCCGTATCAACAACGTCGGCGTGCTCGCCGAGCTGATCGGCGCCAGCCTCCTGATCATCCTGCTGCTATTCCATCTGCATCACCCACCGTCGGTCATCGCTCACAGCTACGGCTACGGCGCCGGCCATTCGTGGGGCTACTTCGGCGCGCTGCTCGTCGGCGGACTGCTGAGCGCGTACGTCATGTACGGGTTCGACACCGCGGGGACGCTGGCGGAGGAGACCAACAACCCGCGCAAGCACGCCCCGCCGGCGATCATTCGCGCGGTTGGGGCGGCCGCCCTGATCGGCGGCCTCGTGATCCTGCTCGGGATCATGTCCAACAAGAACATCGCCAACAAGAACATCGGCCTGCTCGGGTTGCCGTATGTGATCAAGTCGGCGTTCGGCAACACCACCGGGAACGTGTTCCTCGCCGACACCGCGCTGGCGATTTTCGTCTGTTGCCTGGCGGTTCAGGCGGCGACGATTCGGATGCTGTTCTCGATGGCGCGCGATGACCGAATCCCGTTCGGCTCGGCGATCGCGCGCGTGTCTGGCCGTCGCAAGGTGCCGGTCGTGCCCGCGCTTGTCACGGGCATCCTCACGCTCGTGCTGCTAGCGATCAACATCGCCAATCAGAGCGCGTTCTACGTCATCACCGCGATCGCGATCATCATGTTCTATCTCGCCTACCTCGGGGTGACCGTCCCGATGCTGGCGCGCCGGCTGCGCGGGACCTGGCCGACGCCCGACCACGGGCCTTACTTCTCGCTCGGCCGGTGGGGTCTGTGGGTGAATATCGGGGCCGTGCTCTACGGCAGCCTGGTCGCGCTCAACATCGCGTGGCCGCGCAACTCGATCTACAACGCCGTCGGCAAGCCGCACTGGTACTGGCAGTGGGCCCCGTTTTTGTTCATCGGAGCGGTGGTGATCATCGGCGCCCTGTACTACTTCCTGGTCCAGAGCAAGAAGTCGCAGCAGGTGCTTGCCGAGCACCGTGCCGACGTGCCCGACCCGTCGGTCGTTCCGGCGCCCGCGGGAGATGCGTTCCCCTGATTGACGCGGGCGAGTTCGACTACGTGATCGCCGGCGGCGGCACAGCCGGGTGCGTGGTCGCGGCTCGGCTGTCGGAGGATCCGTCGGTGACGGTGTGCCTGATCGAGGCGGGGCCGTCGGACGTCGATGACCCCAAGATCCTGCGGCTCGACGACTGGATGTACCTGCTGGACTCGGGGTATGACTGGGACTATCCGATCGAGCCGCAGGCGCGCGGCAACAGCTTCATGCGCCACGCACGGGCGAAGGTGCTCGGCGGGTGCTCGTCGCACAACTCGTGCATCGCGTTCTGGACCCCGAAGGAGGACCTGGACGAGTGGGCGGCGACGGGGTGTGAGGGCTGGAGCTCAGCCGAATGCTGGCCGCTGATCAAACGGCTCGAGACCAACGACGGGCCCGGCGATCACCACGGCCGCGACGGGCCGGTCAACATCCGGACGGTCCCCCCCAACGACCCCTGCGGAGTCGCGATGCTCGAAGCGGCCGCGCAGGCCGGGCTGCCAACGAGCCACTTCAACGAAGGTTCTACGGTCGCGAACGGCGCCGGCTGGTTCCAGATCAACTCGTCGGCGGACAACACGCGGATGTCGTCCTCGCACGCCTACCTGCACCCGATCATCGGCAAGCGGCCGAACCTCGAGATCCGCACCGGCTGCTGGGTCAACCGGGTCGCGATCGAGGACGGTCGCGCGAGCGCGGTCGAGTACCTGACTCCTGACCTGTTGACGCACGGAAGGGTGAAGGCCCGGCGCGAGGTGATCCTCAGTGCGGGCGCGATCGACACCCCGAAGCTGCTGATGCTGTCGGGAGTCGGCCCGGGCGAGCACCTGCACGAGTTCGGGATCGAGACGATCGTGCATTCCCCCGGCGTGGGGTCCAATCTCGACGACCACGTCGAGGGGATCGTCCAGTGGAACGCGAAACAGCCGATGACGCGTAGCTCGACGCAGTGGTGGGAGATCGGGCTCTTCTCGGCCTCCGAGGAGGGGCTCGACCGGCCCGACCTGATGATGCACTACGGCTCGGTCCCGTTCGACATGAACACCGCGCGCTGGGGCTATCCGACGACCGAGAACGGCTTCTGCCTGACCCCGAACGTCTGCCGCGGGCGCTCCCGCGGCACGGTGCGCTTGCGCTCCTCGGATTTCCGGGACCGCGCGCGCGTCGACCCCCGCTACTTCACAGACCCCGAGGGCCACGACGAGCGTGTGATGGCGTACGGGATGCGCCTGGCTCGGGAGATCGTCAAGCAACCTGCAATGGCCGCGTGGGCCGCCGAAGAGCTGGCTCCCGGTCCCGATGCTCAGACCGATGACGAGCTGATCGACTACATGCACAAGACGCACAACACCGTCTATCACCCGGCCTGTTCGGCCCACATGGGGCCCGACTCCGATCCGCTCGCGGTCGTGGATCCGCGGCTGCGAGTGCGGGGCGTGTCCGGCCTGCGGATCGCCGACGGCTCGATCCTGCCGTTCCTGCCCGCCATCAACCCGTGTATCACCACGATGATGATCGGCGAGAAGTGCTTGGACATGCTGAAGGAGGATGCGCGCCGGGGAGTCGAGCAGGTGGCCGTCTCCGCCCGGGGCTGAGCGACCGCTCGTGAGCGCCACAGCGGCGCCCGAAGTGACCCGCTTTCTGCGGGAATACCCGCCCTTCGATGGGTTGGATGCGGCGGAGGTGGAGCGCGTCGCTGCGGCCGCCGAGGTGGAGTTCCATCTCGCCGGAACCACGATCTTTTCGCAAGGCGCCGAGCCCGTCGAGTACCTGCGTGTGATTCGCAGCGGGGCGGTGGAGATCGTCTCTCAGGGCCGCGTGCTCGACCTGATGGGAGCGGGCGAGATGTTCGGGCAGGCGTCGATGCTCTCGGGATATCCGACTGGCTTCGAGGCCCGGGCCGCGGAGGACACCCTCTGCTACCGAATCGCATCCGACCTCGCCCGCGAGCTCCTGGGGGCCCCGGCCGGTCTGAGGTACGTCGCGCGGTCACTGCTCGAGCCGTGGCGACAAGCACCCGGTCCCGCCGTGGCCGGGCCAGGCGACGATCCCGCCAACCAGCCCGTGAGCGCGCTGATCCACGATGACCCGGTGATCTGTACTCCTCAGACCTCGATTCGTGAGGCGGCGGAGCGGATGGCAGCGGCGCCCGCGACATCGGTCGTCGTCGACCTTGGCGACGGCACGCTGGGGATCCTCACCGACCGCGACCTGCGCACTCGCGTCGTTGCCGGTGGTCTCCCGGGCGATACGCCCGTCTCCGCGGCGATGTCCACGCCGGCCTACACCTGCGGTCCCGAACGGCTTGGCGGCGAGCTCCTGCTCGAGATGCTCGACCGCGGCTTTCGCCACTTCCCCGTCGTGTCTGCGACCGGTCAGATTCTCGGGGTCGTCGAGGACATGGACATCGTCGCCGCCCAGACTCGATCGTCGTTTTATCTGCGGCAGGCGATTGGCAGGGCGCAGCAACCGGAGGAGCTGCGGATTGCCGCGCGGGAGCTGCGTCCGATGGTGATCGCGATGCACGACGCCGGGCTCGGTGCAGCAAGCATCACGGCCACCTATGCGGTCGTCGTCGACGCGCTGACCCGGCGCCTGCTCGAGCTCGCCGTCGCCGAAGCCGGAGACCCGGGGGCCGACTTCGCCTGGCTGGCGCTCGGTAGCCAGGCTCGGCGTGAGCCGATGCCCAGCGCCGACGTCGACAGCGCCATCGTATGGTTCGGCGCCGCGCCTGAGGACCAGATCCGGCCCTACCTGCAGGGCGTGGCCACGAAGGTGGTCGCTGGGCTTGCGGCGTGCGGATTACAGGACGACGCGCACGGGGCGACCGCGCGTAACCGGCCGTTCGTCCGCTCGCTCGAGTCATGGCAGCGGGCGGCTCGGAGTTGGATTGCCGACCCGACGCAGGACCAGGCGCTGATTCTCGTCTCGGTGCTCGTCGATAGCCGCCCGGTGTGGGGGGTCCACACCGGCACGCCGGTTGCCGACACGTTCCGACTCGCCCCGCGTAACCCCGCGCTGCTCCGTCTGCTGGCCCGGTTCGCGCTTTCGCATCGGCCACCGACCGGCTTTCTGCGCGGACTCGTGGTCGAGCACTCCGGCGAGCATCGCGGGCGGCTCGATCTCAAGCACGGCGGCGTGATCCCGATCGTGGATCTGGCCCGCTGGGCCGGCATCGCCGCCGGCGTGACCAGTGCCTCGACGACCGAGCGGTTGCGAGCCGCCGCGTCCGCCGGGACCCTGCCAGCGGCCGACGCGCACACGCTCGAGGATGCGTTTGCCCTGATCACCAGCCTCCGGCTGGATCATCAGGTGGAGCAGCTGCGCGCCGGGATGCAGCCGGACGACTTCGTCAACCCGGCCGCGCTCAGCGCGCTGACCCGCACCCACCTCAAGGAAGCATTTCGCGCCGTGGCATCGATCCAGCGGCGGGTCGCCGCGGAGCTTGACATCGGCGCCGCATGAGACTCCCGTTCCGGCAGCGTGCGCGCCGGGGCGCCGAGGACGAGGTCGGTGCCGCGTACGCTTCCGCCCGCTTGCCCCGTCGCCGGACTCGGTGGCGAGAGGCCGCCTGGTGCACTGTCGATCTCGAGCTGACGGGACTTGATCCGGACCGGGACGAGATCATCTCGTTCGGTGCCACCCCGATCGATGACGGTCGTGTGCAGCTGCGCGCAGCAGTGGAGGGGCTGGTCCGCCCGCAGGTCACGATCGGGGAGGCGGCGATCCGCGTGCACGGGATTCGGACGGCGGACCTTGCTCGGGCGCCGCTGATCGGGGACGCGCTCGATCCGCTCCTGCGCGTGATCACCGGCCGGCTGCTCGTGGTTCACACGGCCGCTGTCGAGCGAGCGTTTCTCGGCCGTGCGCTGGGCGAGCGCGGGCTCGGGCTGAGGGGTCCGCTGATCGACACCGAGGTGCTCGGGCGAGTGTGGCTGCGCGAGCGTGACGGGCACAGCCCGAATAATGTCTCGCTCGGGGATCTCGCGACGGCGCTCGGGCTTCCCGCGGACCGGCCCCACGAGGCTCCGGGGGACGCGCTGACCACCGCGCAGGTATTCATCGCCCTGGCCACGCACCTCGACGCGCGCCACCCGGAGACTGTGGGGAGCCTGGCCAACGGCGCGCGGCGACTTCGCTCACTGCGGGCATTGGATGCCAGATAAGGTTGCTTGATGAACGACGACTGGCGTGTGTGGAGGCCCGCGATCTGGTTGTCGATGCTGGGCGTCGCCGTGATCCTCCTGGTGAGCCAGTGGTATCTCAGTGCGCTCTTCTTCGGCGCGGCGATCGGGTCGGCGGTCCGGATCCGCCAGCGGCGTCGCCGCGCCCTCGACGCCCCCAGCAAGCCTCATCCACGACGGCGTTGACGATCAGGCCCGCCACTGATGCGCGCTTAACGCGCATCTACGATCCGGATCTCGGCGTCGGTGGTCCGTTCCAGTGCGCCGGCGGCGGGGTGTTTGCGCGAGCGCAGCGGGCGACGACGCGACGGCAGCAGGACGACGTCGACGCCGGCGCCTCTGACCCACTCGGGCAGCGGTGGATCGCTTCCCTCGACCAGCAGCCTGAAGGCAGCCCGGTCGCCGATCTCCACGAGCTGCGCCCGCGCCTGGTCAAGCTCGTCTGCGACCGCGTCCCGGACGATGTCGTTGAACTCCGAGGCTGAGTTCCCGCAGCGGGTTCCAGACGGTGCCATGGGCACGACGGCGAGGACCGTGACCCCAGCGTCGTCACGTTCGGCGAGCTCGCGCGCCAGATCGAGCGCTGCCTTCCCAGAGCTCCCCGGCTCGAACAGCACGAGGACGTGTCTGAGCGGGGTATTCACGGCGGGCCCGCTGTGCCTGGCGGTGCTCAGAGCACCGACCTGATCTCCTGCTCGAAGGTCGCGATGTGCTCACTCAGGACAGACCGGGCGCGGTCCCCGTCACCGGCGGCGATCGCGCGCAAGACGTCGTCGTGCTCGTGCACGCGCGCGAACAGGTGCGGGAGCCGGTCGATGACCAGATGCCAGATTCGCAGCGACAAGTTGAAGTAGCGGGTCAGCGTCTCCTCGAGATAGGGGTTGCCGGTGCACTGGTAGATGAACCGGTGCACGCGAGCGTCGAGCGCCATCAGCGCCTCGTGATCGTCGCTTCCCTTGCTCTGCCCGAGCTCGGCGAGCAGCGCCTCCAGCTCCAGGCGCTGCGCGGCGCTGACGCGCTCCGAGGCGCGCAGAGCCGCGTGACCCTCGAGCTCGTACCTGACGTCGGAAATGTGATTGAGGTCCGTGATGTTGATCTCCGAGGCGAACGTCCCGCGGCGCGGAAAGACGGTCGCGAGGTTCTCGAGCGCGAGCCGCTTGATGGCCTCGCGCACCGGAGTGCGTCCCATCTCAAGCTGCCGTCCGAGCAGGTCCTCGTCGATCGGGGCGCCCGGGGGGATCGCCAGCGTGATGATCTGGTCCCGGAGCTCGAGGTAGGCGCGGTCGGCGAGCAGCTCGCGGCGGGAGCCGGGAGCCACTGATATATCAGTCATGGACGAGGAGTCTATATTCCACCCCTCCTTTTGGTCGCACCGGCGCCGGTTGACGGCGGCGGGGCCTTTAGTCGGGCCAGTTCCGAGCGCCGCCAGTCCTCCGACTGCTCGATCTCGTTGAACGTGAAGAGGTGTATCCCCGCGACGCGGTTCCGAGGCAGCGCGAGATCCTCAGCCAGACTCTCGACCAGCGCGCCGGGGCGGTAGCCGCGGGGGAGCGTGAGCCGCCGGAGCCAGCTGCCGTGCCCCCGCAGGAATCGCGCCGATTCGCCGAGGCCGATCCGCGTCGACAGTGCCAGCAGCCTGACCGGGTCGACTGGCCCGGGCAGCCCGATGTGAATCGGGAGCTCGACGCCGCGGTCGCGCACGCGGGTGAGCCAGCGCCCGATCACCGCGGCGTCGAAGCAGATCTGGCTGACGATGTAGGTCGCGTACGGCGCCTTGTCGAACATCGCCTGGATCGTGGTCTCGTCGCTGATGAACGCGTGGCTCTCCGGATAGCCCGTGATGCCGATCTCCCCGAGGCCGTGTCCGATCTCGGCCATCGCCTCAAGCAGAGCCGCCGCGCCCTCGAACGGTCCGAGCGGCTCCGCGATGTCACCGGCGACCACGAATACTTCGCGCGCCCCCAGCGCTTCGACGCGCATCAGCAGTTCACGCAATTGCGCGCGATCGGCGACCAGTCGCGCCGCGAGGTGCGGGACCACTCGGTATCCGCGTCCGGCGAGCCGCTCGGCCAGCGCGAGGGTCGGCTCGGGGCCGCGACTCGGCGAGGACGTGATCGTGACGGTCTGAGTGACCGGCACGTGGCGGAGCACTTCCTGCTCGACGCCGTCAAGCGGTATCACCTCCAGCCGGGGGTGCTGGAGGAACTCGACGAGGACGCCTCGGGCGTCGATCAGTGCTTGGCGGCCAGGCGTTGCTTCGGAATCTCCTTCTTGGGGTCGATGAAGGGCATCTGCACGACGACAGCGTCCCTGGGCTCTCCGTAGACGTCGACCTCGAGTTCGGTGCCGAGCTCGGCGTGCTCGATCGGCACCATCGCGTAACCGATGTTCTTCTCGAGCCGGGGCGAATAGCACGCCGAGGTGATGCGGCCGACCTGCTCGCCGTCGCGGCTGACGGGGAAGAAATCGATCATCGATCCGTCGCTGTAGGACCCGAGGCTGCCCCCGGAGATCTCGACGCCGGCCAGCTTGCGTGTGGGTCCCTGTTCCTTGATCCGCCGCAGCGCGTCCTTGCCGATGAAATCGGCACCCTGCTCGAGGTCGACCATCCAGTCGTAGCCCATGCCGACCTCGTAGGGGTTGGTGTCCAGCCCCATGTCCGCGCCCCAGGCAAGGATCCCGCCCTCGATCCGCCGGATGTGACACGGACCGACGACCGTCAGTCCATGCGGCTCGCCGGCCTCGAGCACCGCATCCCAGAGCTGCTCACCGCGCTGGCTCGCCTCATGCAGGTAGATCTCGTAGCCGAGCTCGGCCGTGTAGCCGGTTCGCGAGACCTTCACCGGCATCCCGTTGAGCTCGTAGCTGCGCAGGAAGTAATAGGGCAGCTCGAGGATGTCCTGGCCGAACAGCTCGACCATCACGTCTTTTGACTTCGGGCCCTGGATCTGAACCGGTCCCACGTCGGGTTCACTGATCGTCACGTTCATCCCGGAGTTATGGGCCACGCCCTGCGCCCACAGCAGCACGTCGCTGTCCGCCAGCGAGAGCCAGAGGTGGTTCTCGCCGAGCCGGAGCAGGACCGGATCGTTGATGATGCCGCCGTCCGCCGCAGTGACGAACACGTACTTGCACTGGCCCACCTGGCACTTGTTGAGGTCGCGGGCGACGAGCATGTTCGTGAAATCGAAGGCGTCCGGCCCGGTGATCTCGACCTGGCGCTCGACACCGACGTCCCAGAGCGTCACGCCCTCGAGCAGCTGCCAGTACTCCGCGATCGGGTCGCCGTAGTGCCTCGGGTGGTACGTGTGGTTGTAGACGCTGTACATCGCCACGCCGTGCTTTCTCGAGGCGTAGAAGTACGGCGACTTGCGGATTCGCGAGTACTGGAGGATCTCCGGGTGCTCGTTTACTGGAGACAAGGACGCCCCCTCCTCTTTCGAGTACGGATGTGTGTGACTTATATATCAGTTGCCGCTGCGTTCTGGGTAGCCTTTTTCGTGGTGGACGCAGACAAGGATCGGATGCTCCGCGGCGAGCCATATCTCGCCAACGCCGATGCGCTGCTCTCCGAACGCAGACACTGCCGTCTCCTGGTCGAGCGTTTCAACGCGACCAGCTTCGCCGACACGCCCCGACGTCGAGCGATCCTCGGCGAGCTGCTCGGCCGGATCGGTGAACAAGCCGAGGTGATGGCGCCGTTTCAGTGCGACTACGGCTACCAGATCTCGGTCGGCGCGAGGACGTTCATCAACTACGGAGCGATCGTGCTCGACGCCGCCGAGGTGAGGATCGGTGACGATGTTCAGATCGGGCCAGGGGTGCAGCTGCTGACCGCGCTGCACCCGCTCGAGTCCGAGCCCCGCCGCCGCGGGGTCGAGACCGCCGCCCCGGTCGGCATCGGCGACCGCGCCTGGCTTGCCGCGGGCGTGATCGTGCTCCCCGGCGTGAACATCGGGGCTGACACCGTGATCGGTGCCGGCAGCGTGGTCACCGACGACATGCCGTCGGGTCACCTGTGCTTCGGCAATCCCTGCCGCGTCATCCGCGAGATTCGCTAACGGGTGGAGGCGAGCCGTCCGGGATCGCCTCCGCCAGCAGCGTCGCGACGTCGACAACCTCCAGCTCGGCGCCGGTGGTCTGGACGCCGTCGTCGAGCATCACCGTGCAGAACGGGCAGGCAACGGCGAGCGTGTCCGCGCCGGTCGCGGCGGCCTCGCGCACCCGCTCGGCGTTGATCGGCTTGCCGCGCTCCTCCATCCACATGTGCGCACCACCGGCGCCGCAGCAGAACGTGCTCTTGCCTGAGCGGGCCATCTCGACCGGACGGCCGACCGCCGAGACCAGCTCGCGCGGGGAGGCGCTGACGTCGTTGTGGCGCGCCAGGTAGCACGAGTCGTGGTAGGTGATGGTCCGCCCGCCGGCGGACGTGGGTTCGAGGCGGCCGTCGCGCACGAGCTCGGCGAGCAACTCAGAGTGGTGGATGACCTCGTAGGCGCCACCGAAGTCGGGATATTCGTTGGCGAGGGTGTTGAAGCAGTGGGGGCAGCCGGTGACGATCTTGGTCGCGCCCGCGGCGTTGAGCGTCGCGACGTTCTGCTCGGCGAAGGCCTGGAACACGTACTCGTTGCCGATCCGGCGCGCCGGATCGCCGGTGCAGCTCTCGCGCGGGCCGAGAATCGCGAAGTCGACACCGGCGGCCTTGAGCAGCTTGGCCGTCGAGACCGCGGCCGTCCGCGCGCGCTCGTCAAACGATGGTGCGCAGCCGACCCAGTAGAGATACTCGGGGGCAGGGACGCCGGGCTCGAGCACATCGACCCCGAGCCCGGCGGCCCAGTCCGCGCGCTCTGACTGCGGCTTGCCCCACGGGTTGGAGGCGCGTTCCACGTCGCGCAGCATCGGCTCGGCCTCCGCCGGGAAGCTCGCATCGACCATCACCAGATGCCGGCGCAGGTCGATGATCTGATCGACGTGCTCGATCGAGACCGGGCACGCCTGGACGCAGGCGCCGCAGGTTACGCAGTCCCAGACCGAGTCCTCGGGGACCGCACCGGGGACAAGCGGCGCCGAGTCCTGCGCCAGGAGCTGATCGCGCAGACCCATGATCACGAGCTTGGGGGACAGGAGCTTGCCGGTCGCGAACGCGGGACAGGCGTCCTGGCAGCGTCCGCATTCGGTGCACGAGTACGTGTCGAGGACCTCCTTGAAGTTCAGGTCCGCGATCGTCCCGGAACCGAAGCGGAGCTGGTCCTCGGGCACGTCGGGGTCATCGAAGCGCAGCGGCTCGAGTCGGCCGCCGGGCCCCGTCGCACCGAACCACACGTTCGCGACCGCGGTGAGGATGTGCAGATGCTTGGAGCGGGGCAGGTAGGCCAGGAAGGCGAGGATCGTCAGCACGTGGGTCCATACGAACGCGCGCTCGAGCACGCGCGTCGCCGAGTCGCGCGCGAACAGGTGCGACAGGGCGTTGGATACCGGCGACCACTGGCGTGGCCACTCGTTCAGCCCCAGGGCGATTCGCGTCGCGTGCCACAAAAGCAGCGTGGTCGCGATCGTCGCGATCAGCGCCAGGATCAGGTCCGCCTCTCCGAGGTGGCTGCCCTCGAACCGCGGTGGTCGCTGGACCTTACGGATCCATAGCGCGGCGAGCACGCCACAGAGCACGAGCACGGCGAACACGTCATCGAGCAGCGCGTACCAGCCCTGATGCCCCAGCCAGGGGAGCGTCGAGCGCTTGTCGACGATCCCGATC
Source organism: Solirubrobacteraceae bacterium (assembly GCA_036488625.1). Taxonomy (GTDB): domain Bacteria; phylum Actinomycetota; class Thermoleophilia; order Solirubrobacterales; family Solirubrobacteraceae; genus Palsa-465. The sequence continues at coordinate 17,061 of DASXHG010000033.1, forward strand.
ATCGCGATCAGGATCGTCGGCAGCAGCACGACGAAGCCCCAGAAGATGAACGCGTGGGCAAGCCCGGGCCCCAGCCGCTGCAGGAGCTTGCGCTGGCCGAGCACGATCGTCGCCTCGTTGCGGACCCTGACCGGGACGTGGTTTGAGCGGTCGACAGCTGGAGCCGCCCGCAGCAGCGCGACCAAAAAGCGCGCACGGACGACGAACGCAGACACGCTGAGCGCAACCGCCGCTGCGAGCACGAGTCCGGCGGCGAGCAACGTTACCTCGCCCTCGCCTTCCTGATCTCCTCAGAGATCGCCGGGACCACCTGATGGAGGTCCCCGATCACCGCGTAGTCGGCACTGGCGAAGATCGACGCCTCGGCATCGGGATTGATGGCCAGGATCTTCTTGGCGCCCTTGGCCCCCGCCATGTGTTGGGTGGCGCCGCTGATCCCGCAGGCGATGTAGATCTCCGGTGAGATCTTGGTCCCGGTCTGGCCGACCTGGTCGGCGTGCGGGCGCCAGCCGGCGCTCGTCACCGCGCGCGAGCAGCCGACCGCGGCACCGAGCAGCGCGGCCAGCTCCTCGATCGGCGCGAACCCTTCGGCCGAGCCGACTCCGCGCCCGCCGGAGACGACCACGCTCGCGTCGGCGAGTGACACTCCGGCGACGGTCGCCCGCTGGTGCTCGATCACGCCGAGCGCGCCATCCAAGCTCGGTGTCAGCGTCGAGATCTCGACGCCGACGGGCTCCGCGGCCACGGCGTGCGGTGCGGCGGTGAGCAGCAGCGGGGAGCCGTGCACGAGCGCCTCCTCGAGCAGACTGCCACCCCAGCGGACCCGGGTCACGGTCGCCGGGTCCCCGGGTGTGACCGAGGTGCAGTTGGCGGCCATTGGCAGGTCGAGGCGCGCGGCCACGTGCGCGAGCAGTTCGTTGCCACGGTCAGTGCCCGGTGCGATCACGGCGGAGGGGCCGCGCCGCGAGATCACCTCCGCGATCGAGCTCGCCCACGCTGCCGGCGCGTACCCGGCGTCGATCGACACCGCCTGCACCTCCTCGCCCAGCGCGCGCGCGAAAACGAGCGCCTGCTGTGAGAGCTCATCGCCGGGGTTCTCGATGAACACCAGGACCATGGCTAGTCGGTTCCCCGGGGCCGCGATTTCAGTTGTCTCGCGAGGCCCACTAGATGACTCCCAGGCCTTGCAGCACGTCCACCACGGCCGGCGCCGCCTCGGGGCCGTGGCCGAGCACCTCGACCCGGTTGCCCGAGCTGGGTGGAAGCTTCAGGCGGACCATCTCGAGGCGCGGCTCGGGCCTGGCCGGTGTGCGGGTCTCGATCGGTTTGCGCTTGGCCCGCAGCCGTCCGGGAACCGACGGATAGCGGGGCAGGTTCAGGCCCTCCTTGACCGTGACGACGGCCGGCAGCGGCAGTTCGTACACGTCCCGCCCGCCGGCCACCTCTTGTTCGCAACGGACCCGTCCGTCGGCGACCGCGACGCCCTTGACCCCGGTGACGGACGGCAGGCCGAGGGCGTAGGCGACCCTGATCGCGACCTGATAGTTGGCCGCGTCGGCGGATTCATTGCCGAACAGGAGCAGGTCGTAGGGCTCGGGCTCGGACCGGACTGCTTCGGCGATCGCCGCTGCCGTCGCCTGCGGGTCCCATTCCTCGCCGCTGGTGACGAGGTGGGAGCCCCCGTCGATGCCGATCGCCATCATGTCGCGGAGCTGCTCCGCGGCCTCGGGGGGGCCGAGCGTGAGCACGGTGGAGGAACCGCCGTGTTGCTCGACGAGGCGGACCGCCTCCTCGGCGGCGCACTCCTCGTGCGGGCTGATCGTGAAACCGAGATGTCGGGTCGAGATCGCGCGCTCGTCTTCGGTGAGCACAATCTTGCCCCCGGTCAGTGGCACCCGCTTGACCGCCACGAGGATCTTCATGACTACGATCGGACGCGCGCGTTCGCCGGGTCGAACGCGGGCGTTGAGTCGTTCGTGACCACCGTCGCCGGGTAACGCTCACCCATGAACTCGACGGCGAGCCGTTCGCCGACAACCGCGTGCTCGGGGGGCAGGTAGCTCATCAGGATGTGCCGGCCGAGCGATGGCGCGGCCCCGGCGCTCGTCACGTATGACCGCCTGCCCCGGCGATCGACCAGCGGCGCGCCGTCAGGCGTGACGATCGGCTCGTTCCCGAGCATGTAGCGCTTGACGCCGGTGGCGGAGGTGTGATCGTCGACCGTCAGCGAGCACATGACCGCGGCCGGCTCCTGCGCGCGGTGGCGCACGTGCGCCTCCTTGCCGATGAAGTCAGCGTCCTTGACCTTGCCCCACGCCATCCCGGCTTCAACGACGTTGTAGTCGGCCTCGAGCTCGGCGCCGTAGGCGCGGTAGCACTTCTCGAGCCGGCCCGTGGTGCCGTAGACGCCGATCCCCGCCGGGACGATCCCGTGCGGCGCCCCCGCCTCGGCGATGATCTCCCACAGGCGCGCGCCTTGCTCGATCGGCGCGTACAGCTCCCAGCCGAGGTCGCCGACGTAGGAGATCCGGGAGGCGAGCACCGACAGCGTGTCGACCTCGATCGTCCGGCAGCGCGCGAACGGGAAGCCCTCATGAGAGACATCGGCGCTGGTCACGCTCGACAGGATGTCGCGCGCGCGTGGCCCCCACAGGCCCAGCGTGCACCACGCGTTGGTCTGGTCATGCAGCTGCGCCGAGCCGTCGGCGGGCAGGTGATCGGCGACCCATTTGCGGTCCGACATCCCGTAGGCGCCGCCGGTCACGAATCGGAACACGTCGGCTCCCAGCCGCATGATCGTCAGGTCCTGCTTGAAGCCGCCGCTGGGCGTGAGCAGCGGTGTGTAGACGACACGACCGACCGGAACGTCGACCTGACGCATCGCGATCCGCTGCACCGCATCAAGCGCACCCGGGCCAGTGACGTCGAAGACCGCAAAAGCAGATAAATCGATCATGGCGGCGCGGTCACGCATGGCCAAATGCTCGGCGTTGATGATCGGCGACCACCACCGTGCGTCCCACTCGGCCTCGCGGCGCGTCACTCGTTCGCCGTACTCATCGAGCAGCGGGGCATTTGACTCATACCAGTGCGGCCGCTCCCATCCGGCTGTCTCGAAGAACATCGCCCCCAGCTCGCGCTCGTGCTCGTAAAACGGTGAGAGCCGGACGCGCCGATCCGATGCCCACTGCTCGGAGGGGTGGACGATCCCGTACATCTTGCTAAAGCCCTCACACGCCCGGGCCCGGATGTGGGCGCGGGTGCGCTGACACGGATAGACGCGCGCGATGTTCGACTCGTACACATCGATCTCGGAGACGCCGTGCACCATCAACTCGGCCAGCGTCTTGCCCGCGCCGGGGCCCTCCTTGATCCAGATCGCCGCGGCCGACCACAGCCCGCCGACCTCAGGCGTCTCGCCGAGCAGCGGCATTCCATCGTGGGTCACCGACAGCACGCCGTTGATCGCGTACTTCACGCCGACGCTCTCGTCACCGACGATCTCGGGCATCAGCTCGAGCGCGATCTCCATCTGCGGGTCGAAGTCATCCTGCGTGAACGGGAGCTCGGTCGGCGTCAGCGCGGACTCGTCGATCGACGGGATCTCGTCCGCGTCGAGGGTGATCGGGCGGTGCGCGTAGGAGCCGATCTCCAGCCCGGTGCCCTCCTGTCGCTCGTACATGTTGGTGTCCATGTCACGGACGATCGGGTACTCGATCATCGCCTCCGCGGCGGCAAACCGCGGCGCCGGACCGATGTCGATCATCTGGTGGACCATCGGGGTGAGCGGGATCGACGCGCCGGCCATGCGCGCCAGTCGCGGGCTCCACGCGCCGCAGGCGATCACGACGCGCTCGGCCTCGACGTCCCCACGGGTCGTCCGCACTCGCCTGACGCGCCCACCCTCGACGTCGATCCCCAGGACCTCGGTGTTGGCTGAGACCGTGAGCCCGCGCTCCGCAGCGCGCTCGCGCATGATCGTGGCGGCGCGCAGCGAGTCGACGACGCCGCAGCCCGGTGTGTAGAAGCCGCCCATGATCAGCTTGTGGTTGATGAACGGGACCAGCTCCAGGACCTCTTCCGGATTGAGCAGCGAGACGGGCTCGATTCCCCACGCCTTGGCTGACGCCATGCGCCGCGTCAGCTCTTGCATGCGCGGCTCGTTGCGGGCGATCTCGATCCCGCCGCTCTCGATGAACACCCCCAGCTCCTTGTACTGGCGCATGCTCTCGAGCGTCAGCAGGGTCATCTCCTTGGAGTGGTCGACCGGGAAGATGAAGTTTGAGGCGTGGCCGGTCGAGCCCCCCGGGTTCGGCAGGGGTCCCTTGTCGATCAGCGTCACCTCCGTTTCGCCCAGCCTCAGCAGGTGGTAGGCGAGGCTGTTGCCGACAATCCCCGCGCCGATCACAACCACGCGCTGAGCAGCGGGGAGCCTGCCATTGGCCTCCGGTGTGCCGCCCGCTTCGTCCGGGGTGCCGCTCGCTTCGCGCGCATCGGCCCCCGGCGCTGATTCGCCGCCGCTCGCCGCGCTCATCGACCGTGATATATCAGATGCAGGTCAGCCGCGTCAACGGGTGCAGCGAGCTCTCAGCTGGTGAGTACGGCCGTGCGACGCCCCGCGATCGAGGAAGTGAGAAAGATCTCCTCGGCGTGAGCGAGTCGCGATAGCTCGAGCGGTTCGGCACGGGCGGACGTGTCGTGAGTGAGTAGGCGCGCCCGCGTGACCCCGGCCAGGATGCGTCCGTCCGCAACCGGCGTGAGGAGACGCCCGTGCTCGGCGATCCAGACGTTGGCGTGCGCCGCCTCGAGCACGAGACCGTCGCTGTCGACGAGCAGCGGGACGGTACCGGGCACCTGTGCGGCCAGCGCCTCGAGCAGCCGACGGTCGCGCCACTTGTGAGCGCCAAGGCCGCCCGGGAGCATGAACGCCGTGAGCCGCAGCGGCGGCTCGCCGGCCGGCGACGGTTGGTCAGTCGGGCCCACCGAGATCGTGATCGTGCCGTCGGGCTCGGCCAGGATACGAAGCCGTGCCAGCGGGGTGGGCGCGGTCGCCGCGACCGCGCGAGCTCGCGTGGTCAGATCAGGGGGTGGGAGGCTCCCGTAGAGGATGGCCAGCGACGCGGTCAGCCGCGTCGTGTGGTGCTCGAGGTCGACCGGGAGGGCGCTTTGAACGAGGACGGTTTCAAACACTCCGAGCTCTTGATCGGGACGCCTACCGTGGTGGAGCGCCGGCGCGATTGCGGCGTGAGCGGGAGGGGGCGGTGGGGGCGTTACCGGAGACTCGAGGCGCGCGCCGATCGCCTTCAGTGGCCCCGCCGCCTTGGCCAGAGCCTCAGCCAGCTCAAGCTCGGGGTCCGAATCCGCCACGATGCCACCGCCAACGCCCAACCAGATCCGTCCGCCGCCGAACTCGAAGGTGCGGATGGCCACGCTGAGATCAAGGCCGGCCAACGGGCTGAGGATCCCGATCGCTCCTGTGTAGACCTCGCGCCTGGTCGCCTCCAGCGCGGCGATCAGCTTCATCGCCTGCACCTTGGGAGCGCCAGTCACCGAACCGGGCGGGAAACTGGCGCGCAGTAGGGCGCCATCGCCCACGCCCGCTCGCAGGGTTCCCGAAACGCTGGAGACGAGATGCCATACACCTGAATGGCCCTCGACCCGCGGCGGCTGCACCTGGATCGAGCCGTACTCGCAGACCCGGCCGAGGTCGTTGCGCATCAGGTCGACGATCATCACGTGCTCGGCGGCGTCCTTGGCCGACTCGACGAGCGCGGCGCGCGCGGACTGGCGCTCGTGCTCGCCACCTGTGCGTGGGCGGGTGCCCTTGATCGGCTCGCTGGTGACCGAGACACCCTGACGACGCAGGAAGCGCTCGGGGGAGAGGCTCACGACCCCATCGACCAGGGCTCCGAAACGCGGTTGCGCTCGGGGCAGCGCCCGGGAGAAGAGCTCAACCGGATCGCCCCGCATGGCGCCCTCAAGGCGCAGGCACAGGTTGGCCTGAAACAAATCCCCCGCCGCGATGCGCTCCCGGCACGCGGCCACAGCGGCCAGATGACCGCGCGCGCCGTTGGCACGCAGCGAGAACGGCCCCGGCGCGGTCTCACCGGCCCGAGCCGGCTCGCCGCGCATACGCGACTGCCAGATCGCCAGACGCTCCCGCAGCTGCGCGTCACGCTCGGGGCGCCACAACGCCTCAAACCACCACGAGCCATCGACGTAGACGACGACATGGTCGTGGAAGGCGAGCGAGTGCGGCGGCCGCGGGACCGGTGCGGGCGGGCCCGGCGGAAGGTCCTCCACGCGGGCGCCGAGGCCGTAGCCGAGCCAACCTACCCAGCCGCCGCCGACCATCGCCTCGCCCTCGCGGCGATCCGCCGGCGGGGCCGCCAACGAGGCGACGTCAAGGACTGTGAACGGATCCTCAGTGGCGTCGATCACCCGTTCAGGTTCAGAGCCCAGCACGCTGAATCCGCCCAGCCAGTCGCCGGCGAAGGCAAAAGGACGTCGATCCCCGCGCAACCACAGCACGGCGCGCTCGAATGTCAGCCCGGAGTCAAGCGCTACCCGCCAACAGCGCATCCCGGAGGTCGGGACGCGATGGCGCGTGCTCATCTATGAGCGGGCGCCGAGGTGGGCGTGGACGAGTTGCACAGCCCAGGCTCCTTCCCCGACGGCGGTGGCACATCGCTTGGTCGAGCCCGAGCGCACGTCGCCGGCGGCGAACACGCCCGGCACGCTGGTCTGGAGCAGGTTGTCGGCTCCGACGGCGGCACCGGTGAGGATGAAGCCGTGGTCGTCGCGTCCGACCACGGTGCCGAGCCAGTCGGTGCAGGGCATTGCGCCCAGAAACAGGAACAGGAACGAGAACCGCAGGCGGTCGCCGTCCTTGAGCGTGACCGCGTTCAGCTGTCCGTCAGAGCCATGGAGTGCGGCGATCTCGCTTCGGTCGCGGACCAGGACCCCGGAGTGCTCGAGCTCTCGCACCAGATAGTCAGACATCGTCTCTCGTATATCTGCGCGCCGATGCAGCAGTGTCACCAGTGCGCCCCCGCGAGCGAGCCAGACCGCGGCCTGCCCGGCAGAGTTCCCGCCGCCCACGACCGCCACCCGCTCGGCCCCGCAGAGTTGCGCCTCCGGCGGACCCGCGGCGTAGAACACGCTGATGCCCTCGAACTGGTCGAGGTCGTCGACGGGCAGCCGGCGGTACTGGGCGCCCGTGGCGATCACCACGGCCCGGGCGGCGAGCTCGTGCTCTTCCTCGAGCCGGACGGTGTGGCGACCGTCACCTGGCTCCAGCGACAACGCGCGAAACGGAGTCGCCAGCCGCGCGTCGAACTTCCGCGCCTGGGTCACTGCGCGGCTGGTCAGCTCGGAGCCGCTCAGACCAGCAGGGAACCCGAGGTAGTTCTCGATCCTGCGCGAGGTACCCGCTTGACCGCCCAGCCCGCTGCTGTCGACGACGAGTGTGTCCAGGCCCTCCGAAGCGCCGTACACGGCGGCGCCAAGGCCGGCGGGACCGGCGCCGACCACGAGCAGGTCGACCTCCTCCCGAGGGGCCAGCTCGCGGCCGATTCCCAGCGCGCGCGAGACCTGACCCGGCGACGGGCCTTCGAGCTCCGCCCCGCCCGGAAGCCGGACCAGCGGCAGTCTGGCCTCGCTGAGGTCCGCCACGAGCGCAGTCGCCGCTGGATCGTCAGCGCGCTCGGTGTCGCGCCACGTCAGGGGCAGACGGTTGCTGCGCGCGAAGTCGAGCATCCGCATCGTCGCCTTCGACGTGTGGGGCCCGACGATCTCGACGCCAAGCCCCTGGACTCGCTGGAGCGCTTCGCGTCTGGCGATGAACGCCGATAGCACGAGGTCGCTGAGCGGCCCGTCCTCGTAGAGGAGCGTCCGCAGGACCTCGCGCTCAACGGCGATGTAACGCAGCGGCTGCGTGACGACGGCCGTGACAAACACCGTCTGGCCCGAGAGTAGGTTCAGCTCACCAAGGAAGCCAGACGCCCCGTGACGGACGATCTCGCCACCGGCGGCATCGAGGATTGTGACCTCGCCCTCGATGATCGCCATGAACGGATAGTCCCGATCGCCCACTTGGTAGAGGACCTCGTCCACATCGGCCGTGCGCTCCTCACCGAGTTCGGCGAGTCTCCCGAGCTGCGAGGCAGACAGCGTCGGACTCGGCGGGGGCACGACTGGACTAACTGACGGCTCCATCAGACCTCCTGCGCGTGGTCGACATAGCTGTGTAGCGCGCCCGCGACCCGCTCGAGGATCTCGTCCGACAGGCCGCGATCATCGACGGCCCGGGCGAGCACGATCGCTCCGACCAGCGCGGCGAGGATCAGATGCGCCTGGTCGGGATCGCGGTCCGGCGTAAGCTCGGTCAGCAGCTGGATGTAGCTGAGCACCTGTCGTGAATATGCCGCCCGGGCGGGAGCGCCACACCGGACGATGTCGGTCGGGACCGCCGCCACGGCACAACCGGTCTCAGGCTTGTCGCGATGGACCCGACTGAGGTATCCGTCGACGATCGCCGCCAGCGCGGCTGGATTGCTGAGCTCGGCCGACGCCCGGACGCGCTGCGAGCCCTGCGCGAGAGCCTCCGCGATGGCCTCCGCTACCAACTCATCGCGAGAATCGAAGTGCCGGTAGAAGCCGCCGTGAGTCAGCCCGGCCTGCTTCATCAGCTCGGCCACGCTGATGTTGCCGATCCCGTCGCGACGAACGCGACGCGATGCCGCCTTGACGATCCGCTCGTGGCTGGCGGCCTTATCTGCTTGGGAGCTGCCCACGGCGCTAGCCGTTCCTTTCCTCCGCTGGTGGTCGTCTTCACAGGTTAGATGAGGCCGATCATCCTGATTCTGGATCGGGTGGGTCGGAGCAGTCCTTGACAATCAGGATGACACCGAGCATCCTGATCGCAGGATGATGAACATCATCCAGATCCGCCTCCGCCTGTCGAACGAAAACCTGAAAGGCCTGAGTTGATGTCCGCGACGAACCCCCTCCATGTGGATGTCCACGTCGCGCCGATGCGCCCGATGCAGGGAGCGCCCGCGCAGGGACCGGGTGATGAGTCGATGTGGTCGCCGATGAGCTCAACGCTGATCTACGGCGAACGAGACGCGGTGCTTGTCGACACTCTGGTCACCTTCGATCAGGTCGACGCGCTCGCCGACTGGCTCGACCGCTTCGACAAGAACCTCACCACGATCTACATCACGCATGGTCACTCCGATCACTGGATCGGACTCGGCCGCTTGCTCGAGCGATTTCCGGCAGCGCGTGGTCTGGCCAGACCCAAGGTCCATGATCGGGCCACGCTCGAAGCAACCCACCCCGGGCTGTCCGCTTACTGGCAGTCGATCTTCCCCGGCGAGGTCCCGGAGACGCCCGTGCTGCCCGAACGCTGGGATCAAACGTCGATCGAGCTCGAGGGCCACAAGCTCGACATCATCGACATCGGCCAGGGCGACACCGAGCATTCAACGATCGTGCACGTGCCCTCGATCGCGACCGTCGTCGGCGGCGACGTCGTCTACAACCAAGTCCACATGATGATGGGCGAGGCCGACGCGGAGGCCCGAGCGGCTTGGATCCGCAGCCTCGACCAGATCGCCGCGCTCAGGCCTCAGGTCGTCGTCTCCGGCCATCCGCGCGTTGGCGCCCCCAGCGTTCCGAAGACGATTGGCGAATCGCAGCAGTACCTGAGCGACTTCTCCCGCATCGCTGCCGGCGCGGACACGGTCGAGGACATCGTCAAGGCCATGCTCGAGTTGCACCCGGACCGCGACAACCCACGGGTGGTCTGGCACTCCGCCCGCGAAGAGCTGAAGCGGCGCCAGCCCGCCTGAACCTCGCCGTCGGCGAGTGCAAGAGAACCGTTGACCCACACCCCACGCCCATCAGAGGTCCCGCAGGAGACCGCCGTCACCGTCGAGCGGCGCGGTCACGTGCTCCTCATCGGGCTGAACCGTCCGGAGAAGCGCAACGCGTTCAACGTCGCCCTGATCGATCAGCTCGCGGCGGCGTACTATCGGCTCGAACACGACGAGGCCATTCGCTGCGGGGTGCTCTTCGGGCACGGGGACCACTTCACCGGCGGGCTCGATCTGAGCGAGGTCGGACCGCTGGTCAGGGACGGACGTCTCGACGAGCTGTTCTCCTCTCCCGGCCGTCGTGACCCGTGGCGCAAGGACAACGTCTGGACCACCCCGTTGGTCGCGGCCGTCCAAGGTTGGGTGATGACCCTGGCGATCGAGCTCCTCCTGGCCGCCGACATCCGGATCGCGGCCTCGAACTGCCGCTTCGCCCAACTCGAGATCCGACGCGGGATCTACGCCTTTGGCGGGGCGACGATCCGATTGCCGCGCGACGGCGGCTGGGGGAACGCAATGCGGTGGCTGCTGACCGGCGAGGAGTACGACGCGGCCGAGGCGCACAGGATCGGGCTTGTCCAAGAGGTTGTCGAGCCCGGCCGGGAGGTCGATCGGGCGCTCGAGCTGGCCGAGATGATCGCCGAGAAATCCGCGCCGCTGGGCGTGAAGGCGACTCTCGCCTCGGCACATCGCGCGCGGCTCGAGGGAGAAGCTGCGGCGTTCGCGCGCCTTGAGCCGGACATGGCCGCCCTGTTTGAGACCGAGGACGGTCGCGAGGGCCTGACGTCGTTCGTCGAGCGGCGCGAGGCGAGGTTCACCGGCCGCTGAGCGCGAGCCTTTCGGCCGGCTGGCGGTGAGACGCTCCGGGGTTCAGTATGTGCGCTGGTGAACGTCTCGGTGGAGCTGCGGCAGCTGCGTTATTTCGTCGCGGTGGCCGAGGAGCTGCATTTTGGGAGGGCGGCGGAGCGTTTGCATATGTCGCAATCGCCGCTCTCGCGGTCGATCCGCGAGCTGGAGCGAGACCTCGGCGTGGTCTTGTTCGTGCGGACGACACGGCGGGTCGAGCTGACCGCAGCCGGGTCGGTTCTGTTGGAGCGGGCGCGGCGGGCGCTGGCTGAGATCGACGGCGCGATCGCCGCTGCGCAGCGGGCGGCCGGTGTGGATGGCGAGGTTCTGCGCATCGGCTACGGGCCGCTCAGCCGGGAGATCGGGACGCGAGTCGCCGACGCGATCAGAACGGACCTCCCAGAGCGTGACCTCCTGCTCGAGGAGGAGGTCACGCCGGAATCGCTGAGGCGGGTGGGGGCGCATCAGCTTACGGCGGCGGTGGTACTACAGACGCCGGCGGCTGCGCGTCGTCATGCCGTCCGCATCGACACCCTCAAAGATGAGCCGCTGCTTGTCGCGCTACCGGACTCCCACCGCTACGCCAGCCAGGATTCGATTTCCCTGCGGGCGTTCGCCGGAGAGCTCGTCCTTTTGCCGCGCGAGCCACCTGGGAGTGCGTTCAGCGCCTGGCTGCGAGCGGTGTTGCGGGCTCACGGCCTCGAGCTCGAGCGGGCGATCGCGACGCTCAGCGCACCGTGGGATCGACGGATGTTGCCGGTCTCGAGTGGCGAGGCCGTTTCCGTGTTGGTCGCTGAATGGGTAGCTGAGCCGATCGACGGAGTGGTGGCCCTGCCGTTTGATCCGCCGCTGAGCTTCCCGACCGATCTCGCCTCTTGCTGGCCACCAACCGAGGGCGTGGACGCGCTTGTTCGCGTCGCTTTGCGCGTTCGCGACGAGCGGGGCTGGTTGACCGAGCGCACGGCGCAGACCGAACTGCCCGCAGATTGAGTCCCAGTTGGTCTGGGTGACTGCCGTGATCGGACTTTGTTCGGGAGGGCGTGCGGCGTAGCCTCGGTATTGGCAACCGCACGAGGCAGGAGGAGGACCCGATGGAGTCCAGCCACACCGACGGCGATCGCATTCCGATCATCCTGATTCACGGCGCGTGGCTCACCGCGCGCAGCTGGGAGAACTACGCGGACTACTTCGCCAAGCGCGGGTTCGCCGTTTCCGCGCCGGAGTGGCCGCGCAAGCGCGGGGACGTCGACGAGATCCGCGAGACGGCTGAGGCCTCCGCGGGCCTCGGAGTGGGGGAGATCGTCGATCACTACGCGCGGCTGATCGGCAAGCTGGATCAGCCGCCGGTGCTGATCGGTCATTCATATGGCGGCCTGTTTGTCGAGTTGCTGCTCGACCGTGGTCTTGGCCGGGCCGGTGTGGCGATGAGCCCGGCGCCACCGAAGGGCATCCTCGCGCTGCCTCTCTCGACGCTCAAGGCGGGCGCCCCGGCGCTCGCGCACCCGTCGAAGTGGCACGGGGTCGTGACGCTCACGCGTGAGGAGTTCACGTACGCCTTCGTGAACACCTTCTCAGAGGAGGACGCGGCGGCGGCCTACGACCGCTACGCGGTTCCGGAGACCGGCCAGATCTTCTACGAAGCCGGGTTTGCCAACTTCCACCTGCACCCGCCGACCGAGGTGCATTTCAAGAACGAGGATCGCGCGCCGCTGTTGCTCGTGGGCGCGAGCGAGGACCACACTGTGCCGGCCTCGCTGACCAAGGCGCAGTACAAGCGCTACGAGCGCTCGCCGGCCAAGACCGACTACCTCGAGTTCGAGGGCCGGCCGCATTTCCACATGGTTGCCTCTGACTGGCAGGAGGTCGTCGCCGCGATCGACAGCTGGCTCGACGGCGTGCTCGACGAGCCGACCGCGGCAACCGAACACGCGTCATAGAGCGGCGATGGATCTCGACCTCAACAACAAGGTGGCCGTTGTCACAGGCGCGAGCAAGGGCATCGGGCTCGCGGTCGTCCGGACGCTCGCGGCCGAAGGCGCCCAGGTCGTGGCCGGCGCGCGGACGGTCGACAGCTTGCTCGGACTCGACCGGGTGTCCGCGATCGAGGTTGACCTGGCCGGGCCAGACGGCTCCGAGCGGCTCGTGCGCGAGGCCGTGGACCGTCATGGGCGAATCGACATCTTGGTCAACAACGTCGGCGGGGTGAAGCTTCGGACGGATGGCTTCCTGCATGTCTCCGACGAAGATTTCGAGC